>SLKB01000122.1 GCA_007134805.1 Paracoccaceae bacterium | reverse complement strand
CTGTGGTGCTGCCCTGCAACCTCTCGGACCCCGAGGCCGTCGAGGCGCTGCCGAAGCGCGCCATCGAAGCACTAGGTGGGCTCGACATCCTGATCAACAATGCCGGCATCACGCGTGACACGCTGATGATGCGCATGTCCGACGCGCAATGGTCCGATGTGCTCGATGTGAACCTGACTGCAGCGATGCGGCTCATGCGCGGCAGCTTGCGCGGCATGATGAAGGCGCGCTGGGGGCGGATCGTCAATATCAGCTCGGTCGTGGGGGCGACGGGCAATCCGGGGCAGGCGAATTACGTGGCCGCGAAGGCAGGGCTCGTGGGGCTTTCGAAAGCGCTCGCTCAGGAAGTCGCCTCGCGCGGGATCACGGTAAATTGCGTGGCGCCGGGTTTCATCGCCACCCCGATGACCGAGGCGCTGAGCGTGGATCAGGCCGCGGCGATCAACGCCCGCATCCCGATGGCCCGCATGGGCACCCCCGAAGAGATCGCCGCCGCTACGCTTTACCTGGCGAGCAATGAGGCAAGCTATGTCACGGGCAGCGTCTTGCATGTCAATGGCGGGATGGCGATGGTCTGAGGCGCAGGGCGCGGCTCGCGCAAATCCATTTGTGCTGCGCACACGCTGTGCTATAGCGCTTCCCGAGACTGCGGACCGGGTTGGTGCTCTTGACCTGCGGTGCCAGACGTCATAATGGGCGCGCACCGCGATGCTGCAGGACGGCGAGCGAGGGATTTCTGAGGCCGGAAAACGGCACAAACTGAGGGGAAGAACATGAGCGATATCGCGGATCGTGTGAAAAAGATCGTGGTCGAGCATCTGGGCGTGGAAGAAAGCAAGATCACTGACGGTGCGTCCTTCATCGATGATCTCGGTGCGGACAGCCTCGACACGGTCGAACTTGTGATGGCGTTTGAGGAGGAGTTCGGCATCGAGATCCCCGATGACGCTGCCGAGAATATCCAGACCTTCGGCGATGCCGTAAAGTTTATCTCGGAAGCTGCCTGAAAAGGCTTCGACAAGTAGCACAAGCCTTGCGTGACGCCGTCCCGTTCGGGATGGCGTCAGACTTCTTTTCGCAGGCGTGCCGAGTGTTCGAAGGTGCTCAAGAGCACCGTGCAGGCCGAGCATCGTGACAGGCGCGCATGCGCTGGAGCGTATCAGGTTTCGACGAAAGCGTATGCTGAGATTTCGAGGCAGTTGGCGCATGCATCGGCTGTAAAGCGGTTGCGGGTCGTCTTGCCAGCACGCCAGAGCGTCTCGCGCGACCGGGGTGCCAAGTTGCGCTTCCAATCCCTGATCCTGACGACGATGCGAGGCCGAACGTCATGCGCTCGAGTTTTCGATCGAGTTCAGGTCAGGGCTGTTGGGGGTGGAGGGCAAGAGGAAAGGGCCGAGGACTGGCGCCTCGACCCTTGAACTAATTTGAGCTTTGCCCGGTTTCAGGCAGTGGCCAGCAACTTAGGCTTTGCAACCTCTTGCGTCGCGATCCGCGGTTTCTCAACGGCATCACCGACGACGAGCTTCAACTCTTCGGCTTCCTTGGCAAGGTCTGCTGCATTCTCATGTGGAATGTTCTCGGCCATCGCGCCGATCATCCGCATGCAGGTTTCCTGTTGTTCCTGAATGATCTTTACCCAGAACAGTGTGCTTTGCATCCAAAGCGAAATCGGGTCATACATGGTCTATTCCTCCCCTTGATCCCTGTCGCAATCGTCCGATTGCGTGGTGAAACGGTAGTCCCTCTCTCCGTCATGCGAGATCGTAGCGCTCTTGTGTGACACTACCTTGATCTGGCGCAAACGCTTGTCTCTCACTTCTCCCGCCTGTGCAGCGTTCAATCAACAGGCGAGCCGCAGGTTACACGATAAACAAGCGCCCACTGATCTGTCAAAGCAGCAAGAGGTCAGAAAGCCACTTATCTTGGAAATACGCCTTGATAAAGAACAATTGCCACTGGATCGGTCAAACTTTGCTGATCTCTGACGCGGTCTGAAAAATACAATCTTTAATTGTATACGATTTCCGTCGGCGGCAAATCAGCGGATGATGATCTCATCGGGTCTTGCAAGCCCGAGGACAGCGCGTGCGCGCTCGTCGAGCAGATCCAGATCGAGGTAATCATCCGAAAGGCGCCGCGTGCGGTTCTCGGCTCGGGCCAGGTCTTCGCTCAAGGCATCGCGCGTGATACGCAACTCGATGATCTCGGCTTCGATCTGGACGCGATTGAAGAGCCCGAATGAACCCTGCACTGCTGCGAAGGTGAAATAGAGCGCCAGAACCACAGCCGTGCCGAAATAGAACAGATTGCCAATGGCTGGCCGCGTATGTTTCATGCGTCTGCTGCCCGGTTGTCATGCAGTCTGCTGCTGCACCTCGCCTTCATCTATGACATAAACGCGACTGCTTGGGAATCCCTGTCGTGCAGGGTGGTCTCTTCTCAGGACAGGAAAACCCCCAGCACCACAAGCATCAACCCGAGCGTCGACACGGCGAGAGCTGCGAAATTGATGCCCACGGCGCGCTGCATGGCCGCGCGCATCTGCTCATCCGGCAGGCCAGAGCGGCGCAGACGTAGTACATGGACGATGCACCAGATGAGCCCCGCAAGCCCAGCGAGCGCAACCACGGTCCCGATCCAGACGAGACTTTCCATGGTCGATCACGCGTCCTGCATCAGTGCGGCCACGCCAGGCAGGGTCTTGCCTTCCAGCCATTCGAGGAATGCGCCGCCGGCGGTCGAGACATAGCTGAACTGATCCGCCACGCCCGCCTTGTTGAGCGCAGCCACAGTATCGCCGCCGCCCGCGACCGAGGTGAGCTTGCCATCTGCGGTGAGCGCTGCGGCCGCGCGCGCCGCCTCGGTCGTTGCAGTGTCGAAAGGGGCGATCTCGAAAGCGCCCAGCGGGCCATTCCAGACAAGCGTCTTGCACTGGGCGAAAAGCTCCGTCATCGCGGCGACGCTTTGAGGTCCTGCATCGAGGATCATCGCATCGGCCGGGCAGGCATCGGCGGGAAGGGTCTCATGCGCGGCTCCAGCGGCAAATTCGCGCGCCACGACGATGTCGATGGGCAGGTGCAGCGTGCAGCCTTGCTCCTTGGCCTTTGCGATGATCTCGCGCGCTGTCTCGGTCATGTCGCGCTCCGCGAGCGAGGTCCCGATCTCGAGGCCTTGCGCTGCGAGAAAGGTATTGGCCATCCCGCCTCCGATGATCAGGTGGTCTACCTTCTCTATCAGGTTCGACAACAGTTCCAGCTTGGTCGAGACCTTGGCCCCGCCGACGATGGCCGCCACAGGTTTTGCGCGATTGCCGAGAGCGGCTTCGAGGGCGTTCAGCTCCGCCTCCATCAGCCGGCCGGCACAGGAGGGGCGTGAATGGGCGATCGCTTCGGTCGAGCTGTGCGCGCGATGCGCGGCAGAAAAGGCATCATTGACATAGATATCGCCCAGCGCAGACATTGCCGCGGCGAGCATCTTGTCGTTCTTTTCCTCGCCCGGATGAAAGCGCGTATTTTCAAGCAGCACCACATCGCCCGGGCGCATGGCCGCCACTGCCTTCTTGGCGGGCACGCCCACGCAATCCTCGGCGAAGGCGACAGGGTGGCCAAGCCGCTCTTCCAGCACAGCGCGCAGCGGGGCAAGAGAGAATTCCGGCACCCTTGCGCCCTTGGGTCGACCCAGATGCGCAAGCAGCACGGCCTTGCCGCCCGCCTCGATCACATGGCGAATCGTGGGGAGCACACGATCGATCCGCGTGGCATCGCTTACGCGACCGTTTTCGATCGGCACGTTGATATCCACACGGATCAGCGCGGTCTTCCCCGCGAAATCCATATCGTCCAGCGTGTTGAACGTCATCCGGTTGCCTCGTGCTTGATGTGACGGGCCCTCTTGTCGCGAAAAGCCATGGTGGGGTCAATGCCCCGGCTTGTCGGGCAGGGGTTTTCCTGCCCGCGCTTGCGCAGTAGGGTGCACTCAACCAGATACTCAAGGGAGGGCCGCATGGCCGAAATCAAGGATCCTGAAAACACCATCCTGATGGAGCTTACCTCGGGCACGGTGGTGATCGAACTGCTGTCCGATGTCGCGCCGGGCCATTGTGCGCGGATGAAGGAACTCGCACGGGCGGGGGCCTATGACAATGTCGTGTTCCATCGCGTCATCGACGGGTTCATGGCGCAGACGGGTGATGTGGCAAATGGCAACACCGAAAACGGCTTCGACATTCGCCGCGCGGGAACTGGCGGGTCGGATCTGCCCAACCTCAAGGCCGAGTTCTCGGGCGTGCCGCATGACCGCGGCACGCTGGGGGCGGCGCGCTCGCAGAACCCCGACAGCGCGAACAGTCAGTTCTTCATCAATTTCAAGGACAACCATTTCCTCAACCGCCAGTATACGGTTTATGGCCGGGTGATCGCGGGGATGGAGCATGTCGACCAGATCACCCGCGGCGAGCCGCCGGCGAACCCCGACAAGATGATCAGCGTCAAGGTGGCGGCCGATGCGTGACAAGGCAATCTTTGCAGGGCTCTTCGCGGTTGGCATGGCCATTCTCGGCGCCTCCTATCTCAACCTGATGCGCGTCAATGCCGAAACCTCCCCGCCTGAGGATCACGCAGGGCCCGTTATGGTGGTCGAGGTCGCTGGCGAGGCCAGCGGCACCATGCGCATCGCGCTGCGCGATGATCTGGCGCCGCAGCATGTCGAGCGGATCGTGACCCTCGCCGAGCGCGGCGACTATGACGGCGTCGTGTTCCACCGCGTGATCGAGGGGTTCATGGCGCAGACCGGCGATGTGGAACATGGGCAGATCGACGGAAACCGTGCGCGCTGGGGCACTGGCGGGTCGGAGATGGCAAATCTGCCGGCCGAGTTCACACCACAGTCCTTCGAGCGCGGCGTTGTTGGCATGGCGCGCTCGCAGAACCCCGACAGTGCGAACAGTCAGTTCTTCATCATGTTCGCGCCCGCGCCGCATCTGAACGGGCAGTACACTGTGGTCGGCCAGATGATCGAGGGCTACGAGGTTCTCGACGCGATCAAGCGTGGCACTGGCGGTAATGGGGCCGTGATGGGTACGCCCGATGTGATGGACCGAGTCACTATCGAACGTTGAGAGCCCGACACAGAACCGAGCCGCCCCGGCGCATCGGCGACCGGGGCGGTGGCGTTTCATGGTAGAGCCGGTCTCTTGAGCCTGTCCCGCTTGATAAGTTCGAGAGCCTGCGACTATGAAGAAGCTGTTACTTCCCTCGTCTGTGAACAGGTCGCGGACATGACCATCACCACGGTGCAGGGTTGGCACTTGTTCCGTTCGACATATCTCTCGACCATCGCGCCATTCACGGGACCATCTACCACCCCGGGCGCAAGGCTGCGATCAAGGTATACATCTTCCGATCTTCAAAGGGAGCCTCGCCTTTGGCCGTTCCCCCGCCAGCGCTAAAGCGAGAGCTTCGCGGTCACGATCTCGTTGACGGCCTTCGGGTTGGCCTTCCCGCCGGTGGCCTTCATCACTTGACCCACGAACCAGCCTGCGAGCTTGGGGTTCGCTCTCGCTTTTTCTACCTGGGCGGGGTTGGCGGCGATGATCTCGTCGACAGCGGCCTCGATCGCGCCCGTGTCGGTTACCTGCGTCATGCCGCGCGCGGCGACGATCTCGGCAGGATCACCCCCCTCAGTGTAGACGATCTCGAACAGATCTTTGGCGATCTTGCCCGAGATATCGCCCGCGGTGATCAGCCGGATGATCCCAGCAAGCTGCCCGGCATTGACCGGGCTCGCCGTGATTTCGTGCCCGTCCTTTTTCAGCCGGCCGAACAACTCGTTGATCACCCAGTT
>SLKB01000017.1 GCA_007134805.1 Paracoccaceae bacterium | reverse complement strand
GTGTAATGCAGAAACGACAGGCGCAAGACGCCGTGTTCGGGCGCGACCCCCAGACGCGCGATCGCGCGATTGGCGTAGAAGCTGCCGCCCCCCGCCATGATCCCGTGCTGGGCAAGGTCACTGGCGAGGACCCGACCAGGCGTCGCATGGGCAAGCGCAACCGTTGGCGCGCGACATGCAGCATCGCCCGGGCCGAGCAGACGAAACTCGGGCCGCGTGGCGAGCGCGTCCAGCAAGCGTTGCAGCAAGGCGCACTCATGCGCTTTAATCAGCGCGTTGACGCGCATGCGCTGCTGTGTGGGCGTGGTCGGGATCGCTCCGGCCCCGAAATGATGCGCATGCAGCGCCTCATAATACGCGACAATCCCGGCGCAGGCTGCGATCTGGGCATGATCGGGGCCCGCAGGGGTCAGCCGCTTGCCGACGAGGGCTGCATTGAAATCATGGCCCTGATTGGGCAGGCGCATCGCCAGATCCGGGTCGATCACCATCACGCCCTGATGCGGCCCGAAGGTTTTGTAGGTCGAGAACAGGTAGATATCCGCCCCGAGATGCCCCGGATCCGGCAGGCCATGCGGAGCATGCGCCACACCGTCAACGCATGTCAGGATGCCCTCTGCCCGCAACCTCTGGCAGATCTCGGCCACGGGATTGACCTCGGCCACGACGTTCGAGCAATGCGGGAACGCGACCAGCCGCACCCTGTCGTCGATGAGATCCCAGAGCATCTCGGGATCGAGATGGCCCGTGTCGGGATCCATGCGCCACTCGCGAATCGTGACCCCGCGCGCGGCCAGTCGGCGCCAGGGGCCGGAATTCGCCTCGTGGTCCTGATCAGTGACGATCACGGCATCCCCGGGTGCCAGCGTCTCGCCCACGGCCTGCGCCAGCACATAGGCATTGGCCGTGGTCGAGGGGCCGAACTGCACCCAATCCGGCGCGACGCCCATGAGCGATGCAAGCCGCGTCTGAGCAGCCTCCATCGCCGCGCCACCGCGGCGCGAAGCCTCATAGAGGCCGAAGGGCTGGACCTTGGTTTCACGATAGAACTCTGCCAGCAGGTCGATGACCTGCGCGCAGGCATAGCTGCCGCCCGCGTTCTCGAAAAACCCCTGGCCCCGCAGGCTCGGCGCTGAAAAGGCGGGGAACTGGCTGCGCACGAAGTCGAGATCGAGGTCAGTATGTACAACAGTGTCGGGCATGAAGGGTCCAGTCAAAGGTCATCGCATAGTGTGACGAGGCGCAGGATCAGAGGCAAGCCCCCGGCCAGACATTCAGCCTGCACCCAGGATCACCCGGACATAATGCTGCGTCTCGGCATAGGGCGGCACGCCGCCATGCCGCTCGACCGCACCAGGGCCCGCATTATAGGCGGCCAGCGCCAGACGCCAGTCGCCGAACTTGTCATACATCATCCGCAGGTAGCGCGCGCCCCCTTCGAGGTTCTGGCGCGGATCATTCGCATCGACCCGCAGAAGCTGCGCCGTGCCCGGCATCAACTGGGCAAGCCCCGTGGCCCCCTTGTGCGATACCGCGGCCGGATTCCAGCCGCTTTCCTGCTGGACAAGCCGCAGGAAGAGATCCTCGGGAATGCTGTAGCGCCGCGCCGCTGCCCGGGCGAGGCCAAGGAACTCGCCCTGATACCGCCCGGTGTAGCGCGGGATGCTTGCCTCGCGCCGCTCGGATTTCGGCAGGAGCCGGGCAGAGGCCGAATATTGCTCGGACAGGCGCCCATCGATGACCCGGCTCGCTGACCGCATGCGGTCGAGCGCCGAACTGCCCCCGCTGCCACCGGAGAGGTTCAGCCCCTGCGAGAAGGCTGCGCTCGGCATCGCGCCAGCCATCAGGCCGGCCGCCAGCAGCAGAGTGAACGCCATCCTGCGCCGCATCGTGTCGCGTGTCCCTGTCCCTCGTTTTGCGCAGTTTATGCGAAACGGCGGAAATTTCCAGCCCCAAGCCCCCAGACCCCTTCCGCCTTGACGCGGCTATGTATTGCGACCACACGCCCCTTGCGCGATAAGGGGCGAGGTCCCGCGCACGCCGTGGGGAATCGCTACAACCGCAAGAGGACCCCATGGCAGGATCGGTGAACAAGGTCATTCTCATTGGCAACCTGGGCCGCGACCCGGAAGTGCGCAGCTTTCAGAATGGTGGCAAGGTGTGCAATCTGCGCATCGCCACCTCGGAGCGCTGGCGCGACCGGAGCACGGGCGAGAACCGGGAGAAGACCGAGTGGCACAGTGTCGCGATCTTTGCCGAACCGCTCGTCCGGATTGCCGAGCAATATCTGCGCAAAGGCTCCACGGTCTATATCGAGGGTCAGCTGGAGACCCGGAAATGGCAGGACCAGTCGGGCGCGGACCGCTACACCACCGAGATCGTGCTGCGCCCCTACAAGGGTGAACTGACGATGCTTGGCGGGCGGGGCGACAGTGGCGGCGGCAGCAGCCCGGACTATGAGACGCCCGAACGTGGCGGGTATGGCTCGGGCCGCAGCCAGGCGCCCGCCGGACCCGCGGATATGGATGACGAGATCCCCTTCTGATCCCGGCTTGACGGGTTGGGGCGCGCAGGCTAAAGCGAAATGCGCCGCGGGTGTAGCTCAATGGTAGAGCAGCAGCTTCCCAAGCTGACGACGAGGGTTCGATTCCCTTCACCCGCTCCAGTTCCCGGCATGGTCGCAGAACGCTTGACCCGGGAGCACATGGCCCAAGAACAAATGGTCCAGGAGCACCGCGGCAGAGGCAGGCGCGTTTTTGCGCTACCAGTCTGGCTGGACGCATAATTGACATTGTATGGTGCGCCCAAGCCGATTACCCCCTTCAAGCAAAGCATCAGCACAGGAGCATTGTCATGCGCGCGACCCGTGTCGTCCAGAAGATCCTCTCGAATTACGAGGGCGAGCAGCCCGGCGTGAAAGCCAATCTCTGCCGTATGCTCATGAACGGCAAGCTCGGCGGCACAGGCAAGATGATCATCCTGCCGGTCGATCAGGGGTTCGAGCATGGGCCCGCGCGCAGCTTCGCCCCCAACCCGGCCGCCTATGATCCGCATTACCACTTCCAGCTGGCCATCGACGCGGGCCTGAACGCCTATGCAGCACCCCTGGGCATGATCGAGGCCGGGGCCGACACCTATGCCGGCCAGATCCCGACCATCCTGAAGGTCAATTCCGCCAATTCCCTGATGTCGGGCACAGCGGGCAAGAATCAGGCGATCACCGGCTCGGTCGATGACGCGTTGCGGCTGGGCTGCTCGGCGATCGGTTTCACGATCTATCCCGGCTCGGACTGTGCGCTCGACATGTTCGAAGAGATCTCGGCCATGCGCGAGGAGGCCGCCGCGAAAGGCGTCGCCACGGTCATCTGGTCCTATCCCCGCGGCGAGGCAGTGACCAAGGACGGCGAAACCGGCATCGATGTCGCGGCCTATGCGGCACAGATCGCCGCACTTCTGGGCGCGCATATCATCAAGATCAAGCTGTCGACGGACCATCTCATGCTGCCCGAGGCGAAGAAGGTCTATGAGGATCAGGGCATCGACATCGCCACGCAGACCGCGCGGGTGAAGCATTGCATGGAGGCAAGCTTCAACGGCCGGCGGATTGTCGTGTTTTCAGGCGGCGCGAAAAAGGGAACTGACTCGGTCTTTGACGATGCGCGCGCCATCCGTGATGGCGGCGGCAACGGATCGATCATCGGGCGCAACAGCTTCCAGCGCTCGCGCGAGGATGCGCTCGAGATGCTGGGCAAGCTGATCGAGATCTACAAGGGCAAGGCCTGACCCCACTTGGCCCTGCGCGCGGGCGGGCGCCATCGCGCGCCGCCCACGCGATCTGCGTCATGCGCCCTGTCGCAACGCCTCCAGCAGCGCGCGCGACGGCTGGCCCGTTACGGCCTGCCCGCGCGCCTGCTGCCAGGCCCGGATCGCGGCTTCCGAGTTCGGGCCGATCACACCATCAGCGCCCTGGGTATCAAACCCGGCCGTGGTGAGGCGGCGCTGGATCTCCTGCCGATCGCCGAGGCGAAGGCCGAACCGGTCGGGCTGGAACGCGCCGCGGATTGGCCCGCCACCGCGGATACGGTCCGAAAGATGCCCGATACCAATGACATAGAACTCGGAATTGTTGTATCGCATCAAGACTGAAAAGTTGCGGAAGATGACGAAGGCGGGCCCTTGCGGCCCATCGGGGGTCAGAACCGAGGCCGGCCCGTGATCTGGAATCGCGCGCCCGTCCATATCGCGCACCCCCGCAGCGGACCAGGCCTGCACCGCGCGGGTGGAGCCGCGCCCGGCTGCGGCCATGTCGAAACCTTCGGGCAGGCGCGCCTCGACCCCCCAGGGCTGCCCGCGTCGCCACCCCATCCGGTTGAGGTAGTTCGCAGCCGACGCGAGCGCGTCGCTCGGATCCTCTGCCCAGATGTCGCGCCGGCCATCGCCCGTGAAATCGACGGCATATTCCTGAAAGGTCGTCGGGATGAATTGCGTATGCCCCATCGCCCCCGCCCAAGAGCCGCGCAGATTCTGCATGCTCGTGTCGCCGCGCTGCAGGATGCGGAGCGCCGCGATCAGCTGGCTCTCGAAGAACGCGCCGCGACGCCCGTCAAAGGCGAGCGTCGCGAGGGCCGAGATCACCGGGATGTCACCGCGCTCGGCGCCATAGCGCGACTCGAGTCCCCAGATCGCCGTGATCACCTCCGGCTCGACCCCGAATCGCGATTCTATTGCCCGCAGGGTGCTCATGTGGCGCGACAGGGCCGCGCGCCCATTGCTCAGCCGTTCGGGCGATACCGCGATGCCCAGATAATCCTCGAGCGTGCGGGTGAATTCGGCCTGCCGCCGGTCGCGCGAGATGACATCAGGCAGAAAACCTGCTGAATTCAGCGCAGGATCCAGCACGGACGACGGGATGCCGGCCGCGCCCGCACGCGTCCGGAACGCGGCCTTCCAGTTGTCAAACTCCGGGTTCGCCTGCGCGCGCATGGCGGGCGCTGCTCGGGGACCGCTCATCGGCGCGCCCCCTCCAAGGCAGGCGGAAAGCGGCAGGGTCGAGAGCCCCGCCAGAAGGCTGCGTCGGGAAAGAAACATGGCACTGCTCACCTCTTGTGGGGTTTTGATCGACGCTACAGGATTCCTGCAGCGCTGTTAAGCGACCTTGGCAGGTATTCACGCTTGGATTGCACTGTCTTGATCGGTAGCATGGTCAGGTCGCTGTCCAGGACCCTTGCTCATGCGTGCTTTCGGCCTTGCTCTTGCGCTTCTGTTGGGTCCTGCCGGATGCAGCGATGCGAATGTCGACCGCTCGCCCCGGCCAGAAGCGCGAGCCGAAACCAGGGTGGCTGCGCGCGGGGCAAGCTTCGAGCAATGGCTGGCCGGCTTCGAAACGCGCGCTGAGGCCACGGGCGTCGGCCGCGCGACATTGGACCGCGCCCGGCCGCATCTGCGCTACCTGCCCCAGAGCGTGACGCTCGATCAGCGCCAGAGCGAATTCGCCGCGCGCGTGTGGGAATACCTCGACACGGCCGTGACGCCCGCGCGCATCCAGCAAGGTCAGCGCGCGCTCGGCCAGCATCGCGCAACGCTCGAGAGGATCACGGCCCGCCATGGCGTGCCCCCGGAGATCCTTGTGGCGATCTGGGGCATCGAAACCTCCTACGGAGCCAATCGCGGGAGTACCCCGACCCTTGCCACGCTCGCGACCCTAGCGCGCGACGGGCGGCGCGGCGCGTTTTTCGAGGCGCAACTGATCGACGCGTTGAAAATCGTTCAGGACAGCCGGATCGACCCGGCGGCGATGGTCGGCTCCTGGGCGGGGGCTTTCGGGCATTTGCAGTTCATGCCGTCGAGCTATCGC
>SLKB01000250.1 GCA_007134805.1 Paracoccaceae bacterium | reverse complement strand
CTGATCGACGATGCGCTCGAACGCCCCGGCGAGATCCGGGCAAGCGTGGCCTTCTACACCAACAACAACTTCCTGGGCATCCTTGACATCATGCAGGCGACCGGCGCCGAATTCAATGTGGTGCCCTTCGGCGGCGGCGCCGAGGCGCGCAACGCCCTGCTGGGCGGCGAGGTCGATTTCACCCATGCCGGGGTCTTCAACAGCCGCAATGTCGAGGAAGGCACGCGGGTCATCGGGATCCATCAGGAGGCCAATAACTGGCCCGACATCACGGATGATGCCGCGCCCCTCAATGAGCAGCTCGGCACCGAGATGATGCCCAACGGGTCAAGCTACGGGGTCTTCGTCACTGCCGCCTGCCGCGAGAACCACCCCGACCGGTTCGAAACTCTGGTCGAGGCGTTCCACAGCGCCAAGCATAACGAGGAATACCTCGCCATGCTCGAGAGGAATGACGAACTTGGCAAGGTGAATTACGTGGCGCCCGACGCGTATCACGAGGACAATCTCGGGCAGTACGAGGTCATTGCCGATCTTGTCGCAACCCGCGAGGAATTTGCCGACTGAGCGTGGCGATCGCAGGATGATCGGGCGGCCCGCCAGCGCGCGGGCCGCCCGAGTTGCAGGGCAATTGTGTGAACGGGGGCGACGTGGACAAGGACAAGATCGAACAGGTTCTGCAACTGACAGTAGTGCCGGCGGGAGTGCTGATCTTTTGCGGGATGTTCTACGCCAGCGCGAGCGGGTTGCGGAACCTGGCCTTTGCCTATCCGCGCTTCCTCATCCTCGTGATCGTGGGGCTGACGCTTCTGCAGATCCTTGTCGAGGTGCTGCGCATGGTGCGCGGGCAGGCAATGGGCCCGCCCGACCCCGAGGCACAGGTCAATGTTGCGCTGATCGCAAGTCTCGCGATCGTGTTGCTTGCGGTCTACATGGCACCCATCACCGGGCTGAGCCTTGCCACAACGGGGCTGATGCTGGTGCTCTATTTCTGGCTCTTTCGCGGGAAAGTGCCGCTGATCGTGGCCATCAGCCTGATCACGGCCGCGCTTCTCTACGGGGTGTTCGTGATGCTGTTCGACCTGCCGCTCAACCGCATCCGCTGATTGCGCATCCGTTAAATCTGTCGCCAGACCACGTCTGCCACCAACGAGGAAAGTCACCGCATGGAACCGATCATCGCCGGGCTGATCAATCTGATGACCATTCAGGGGATCACTCTGGTCCTGCTCGGGCTGCTGGGCGGGTTCTTCGTGGGCGTGCTGCCGGGGTTTACCAGCTCGAACGCGGCCGCGATCCTGTTGCCGCTCTCGATCTATCTGCCTTCGGAATATGCGCTGATCCTGATGGCCGCGATCTATGCCGGCGCGGCCTTCGCGGGCGCGGTGCCCGCGATCCTGATCAATGTGCCGGGCACCGCGGGCGCGGCGGCAACCGCGCTTGAAGGTTACCCGATGACGCGGGCGGGCAAGGCGGAATTCGCCATCGCCATTGCGCGGATGGCTTCGGCAGTGGGTGGGTGCATCGCGACGCTGGCGGTGATCGCCTTCATCCAGCCGATGTCGCAGGTCGCGCTCACCTTCGGGTCGGTCGAGCTGTTCATCGTCGCGGTGATCGGGCTTCTGCTGATCGGCTCGCTGGTGGGGGATCAGCCGGTCAAGGCGCTGATTGCGGGCTTTCTGGGCATGCTGATCGCTGCAATGTCGGCGGATCCGCAATATGCCCAGCCGCGCCTGACCTTCGGCTTCATCGAGCTTTATGACCGCATCCCCTTCATTCCCGCGATCATCGGGCTGTTCGGCCTGACGGAAATGCTGCTGCTGGCCGCCAATCGCAAGACGCTGCTTGCGCGCAGCTTCGAGATCGTCGCGCCCACCGACGGGATCGTGCAGCGCTCGCTGCGCGAGATCGCAAGCAGTTTCGACTACCTTCTGCGCCGTCCGATCCTGACACTGAAATCCACCATGATCGGCTTCTTTCTGGGCGTTCTGCCCGGGGTGGGCGTCACGCTCGCGAATTTCCTCAGCTATGCCGAGGCCAAGCGCACCTCGCCGCGCGCGGCAAATTTCGGCAAGGGCGAGCCCGACGGGATCGTGGCGACCGAAGCCTCGGACAATGCCGTGACGGCGGGCACCATGGTGCCGACGCTGACGCTCGGCATTCCCGGCAGCCCGACCGCGGCGGTGATGCTGGCCGCGCTCTATATGCACGGGGTGGCGGTCGGCCCGCAACTGATGGTGAATTACACGCTCGAGGCCTACACTGTGCTCTGGGCGCTGTTCTTCGCCAATCTGCTGATCATCCCGATCGGGCTGATGGTGGCGGGGCCGCTCTCGCTGGTGACACGGCTGAACCCGCTTTTTCTGGTGCCCATCGTGATCACCCTGTGCCTGATCGGCGCCTATGCCGTGCGCTCGTCAATGTTCGATGTCTGGCTGACGATCATTTTCGGGATCGTCGGGGTGATCTTCCGCCGCTTCGGCTTTCCGGTGGTCCCGCTGATCCTGGGGCTGGTGCTGGGGCCGCTGGCAGAGGCCAATTTCGTCCGCGCCATGCTGCTCGGCCAGGGGGAGATCGCGTATTTCTTCCGCTCCTGGACGGCCGTCGGGCTCTGGGGCGTGGTGGCGCTTCTGTCGGTGGTCACTGTGCTGCGGGTGGTCCGGGGCCGCGATGCATCCTGATCGCGTGCCCTTCGCGGGGCTGACAGAGAGGGCAGCAACGCTCATCGCGCGGGTCCCGCACATGCCCCTGCCCGAAGATGTCGCACGCGCTGCGCGCCGCGCGATCCTTGATACGACCGCCTGTATCCTGTCGGGGCTGAATGACCCGCTGGCCGGGATCCTGATTGCGGATCAGATCGCGCAGGGCGGCCGGGCCGAGGCCCGCGTGCCCGACCCTGACGCGGCGCGCGCACCCCACAGCATGACCGCGCGGCAGGCCGCGCTGATCCTTGGCACGCTCGGGCATGTCGATGACTGGGACGACACGCAGGTCTCGCGCGATCCAAACCACCGCTACGGGCTTCTGATGCACCCCTCTGCGCCGGTGCTGGGCGCGCTTCTCGCCCTGGCCGAGCGCGCGCGGCATCACGGCCAGCCGCTGTCGGGGGGGCGGTTTATCTGCGCCTTCGCGGTCGGGGTCGAGATCGCCTGCAAACTCTCGGAAGGCTCGCGGGCGGCGGTCTATGAGCGCGGCTTCCAGTCCACGTCGGTCTATGGTCCGCTGGGGGCCGCGGCGGCGGCAGCGGTCGCCCTCGGGCTCGACGCGCCGCGCGCAAATCTCGCCCTGGGCGTGGCAGCGAGCCGTGCGGCGGGGCTGCGCGCGCAATACGGCCGCCGCATCAAGGCCATGCATGCCGGTTTCGCCGCCGAAGCCGGGGTCATCGCCGTAGATCTCGTGCGCGCCGGGGTCGATGCGGCCGAGGCCGTGCTCGATGGCGAATGGGGCCTGCCGCATGTGCTGGGCGGCCCGCCCCCGCCCGACAAGGTGATCGGCAATTTCGCCGACCCGTGGTCGCTGGTCGATCCGGGCCTGAGCGTGAAGCCCTACCCGTCGGGCATCCTGACCCACCAGACCATGGACGCGATGGCCGCTCTCGTGGCCGCGCACGGCGTGCGCGCGGACGCCATCGCCGGGATCGAGATCCGCGCGAGCAGCAGCATCACCCAGGCGATCCGCTATCCCCGCGCGCGCACCCCGCTCGAGGCGAAATTCTGCCTGCCGGCGCTGCTCGCCATGATCGTGATCGCCGGCCGCGCGGGCCCCGCCGAATTCTCGGACGCGTTTCTGGCCCGCGCCGAGACGCGCGCCTTGCAGGAGCGCATCACCCTGCGCCATGACCCGGAACTCGATCGCGGCGGCCATGCGGCGATCCGCTCGGCGCTTCAGGTCAGGCTCACGGATGGGCGTGTGCTCGACGCCGTTGCACCGCTGGCCTATCGGGGCGGGCCGGACCATCCGATGAGCGCAAAGGACATGGCTGCGAAACTTGCGGCGGCGGCAACCGGGCGTCTGGGCCCCCCCGGGCAGGAGCGCCTGCGCGACACGATCGCAGCCCTTGGCACCGCCCCGGATGCCGCTGTCATCCTTGACGTGCTCTGCCCCGCACAGCCCTGACTCGGGGCAACGATTCGGGCCAGTGCGGTGCGAAATTCCCGCAGGCGAGACGCCACGCATCGCCCCAAGCCCCTGATTTCGCGGGCTCATCGATGTTTGCGCAGACAGGCCGAGAAAGGATTTGCACAAAGTTATATAATATATAAGATATGCTGGAGAGGTGGGATCACGTGCAGGTGGCCACGCCTCGAGCAACGCCGAAAGGCAGAATTGCAAACAGGTCTGGGGAGGACTGAGATGATCTCGACACGAAACATTCTTGCATCCGCCGCGCTGGTGCTGGCCACCAGCCCCGCCGCACTGGCCGAGGTGGAATGGCCGACGCAGTCGGTGATGCTTGTCACACATTCCAGCGCAGGGGGCGGCGGTGATGTGATGCTGCGCAACCTTGCACCCACGCTCGAAGCGAAATTCGGCATCAGCACCAACGTGGACAACCGCGTTGGCGGCTCCGGCGCCGTGGCGGCAAGCTGGCTTGTCAATCAGGCCAATCCCGATGGCTACACGCTGAAATCGGTGACACCCACGCAGCTGATCACGCCACTGCGCTCGGCCGGGATTCCCACCTATGAGGAAATGACCCCGATCGCGCGGCTGTTCCTTGATCCGACGACGCTTTATGTCCATGACAACAGCCCGTTCCAGACGATCGAGGAATTCCTCGACCATGCGCGCGAGAACCCGCGCGACCTGTCGATCGGGATCGGCTCGGCGGGATCGCTGGACCAGCTGGTGCTGCAGAACTTCACCGCCGCAACAGAGATCGACGCGCGCACGGTGCCGCATGAGGGCGGCGGCGATGCTGTCGTGGCGCTGCTGGGCGAGCATGTCGATGCTGTCGTGGGCGAGCCGGGCCAGGCGCTGACCCATCTTCAGGACGGTACGCTGCGCATGCTGACCGTGTTCCAGGAAGAGCGTCTGGACACCTATCCCGATGTGCCCACACTTGCCGAGCTCGGGTATGAAGTGACCTCGAACAAGTTCCGCGGCATCTTCGGACCTCCGGGCATGGACCCCGAAATGGTCGAGGCGATCGCCACGGCGCTGAGCGAGCTTTATGAAGACGATCCGTGGAACACCTACTGGACCGAAGCCTCGCTCTCGGCGGCCTTCATGGGCCCAGAGGAATTCACCGAATACCTCGGTGTCGTCAATGAAGAGATGCGCGAGTTTATCGAGGGCCTGAACTGAGACCAGGTTGAAGGGCGCACAGCCTGCAGCATGCAGGCTGTGCGCCACAGTCTCCAAGGGGGGGAGCAATCCCCAGAGGTCAGGTTGCAGGGAGGACAGGGGCGCAGACGCTCCTGATGGACTGCGGCACCGACGCTTGCGGCACAACCAGTTCCGGAAAGGGAGGAGAGGCAAACATGATCCGAAGCAATGTCATAGCTGGAGCGATCTGCCTTTCCATTGCGATCTTCGTCTACTGGCTGGCGGGCAGCGTGCCAGCGATGACCGCAACGGACAATCTGGGCGGACGCTTCTTTCCCCGGCTGATCGCGGTCGCGATGATGATCGCGAGCATCGGGCTGATCGTGACCGGCTTGCTGGGAATCGAGATATCGGGGGGCACGGCGAAGGGCGGCGCGGTCAAATCCGAAGATGACGAGACGGCCGCACCCGCACCCGAGGATGAAGCGCCGCTATATTTCGGCTGGTTTGGCGCGGGTGAATTGCGCCTTGGCGGCTTTGTTGTCGTGATGGCCATCTATACCATGATCCTGCCAGTGATAGGCTATATTCCATCGTCGGTTCTTGCATTCGCGGCGCTGATTGCGATTGCGGGCGAATATCGTCCGATACGGGTTGCCTTGGGCGCCGTCGGGATCACGGCGCTGTTGTATTTCCTTTTCGCCATCGTCTTTCAGATGAACCTGCCCGGCCCGAGCCTGTTCTAGGCGCGTGTGCCTGTCACTATCAGATAACCAGGGATCGTCAGCATGATCGAAACAGCCGTCATCGCAGAAGCGTTTCTGAACGTTCTGTCGCCCTATACTCTGTTTTTCCTGTTCCTGGGCGTGCTGATCGGCATTCTTGCGGGCATCCTGCCGGGCATCAATGGCGCGATCGGCATCAGCCTGATCCTGCCCTTCACGTTCGGGATGGATCCGGCGGTCGCGCTGATCATGATGCTCGGGCTTTGGGGCGGGCAGAATTTCGGCGGCGGGGTCACTGCCGCGCTGGTGCATACGCCCGGCGCGGCATCGGGTGCCGCCACGTTGTTTGATGGCTATCCGCTTGCGCAAAAGGGACAGGCCGGCAAGGCGTTGGGGGTGATCTGCATTGCGTCCTCCGTCGGCTGGTTTCTCAGCACCATCATGCTGGCGCTGATCGCCGTGCCGCTGGCGGCCTTTGCCTTGCGGTTCAGCGCGCCGGAATATTTCGCGGTGGGGATATTCGGGCTGAGCATGGTTGCATCCATGGCCACGAAGAACATCTTCAAGGGCGCGATCGCGACGCTGTTCGGCCTGCTGATCGTAACCATCGGTACGGACCCGTTCAGTGGTTTGCCGCGCTTTGCCTTCGGTCGGTTCGAACTGATGGACGGGATCAATTTCCTGATCGTGATGATCGGTGTCTTTGCCATCGCCGAGGTGCTGCATCAGGCGCAGAAACCGACCGTGCATGAAGAGGTGCGCCGCTTCTCGCGCGAATTGCCGAGCTGGGCCGAAGTGCGCGCGCTCTTGCCGACAATGGTGCGGTCGGCCGGGATCGGCATGCTTGTGGGGACCGCGCCCGGCGCTGGCGGGTCCATCGCGGCGTTCATCGCCTATAATGAGGCCAAACGCTTCTCGAAAACGCCGGAAGCGTTCGGGACCGGTGCGCTGGAAGGCATTGCCGCACCTGAAGCGGCCAATAACGCGACCGAAGGCGGGGCCATGGTGCCGCTGCTTGCACTGGGTGTGCCGGGATCGGGCGCGGCGGCGGTCATCCTTGCCGCCATGATCCTCTATGGTCTGCGGCCGGGGCCGCGCATCTTTACCGATGAGCCGGTGCTGGTCTATTCACTGTTCTTCGGGCTGGCGCTTGGCGCTGTTGCGCTGTTGATTCTGGGGCTGTTGCTGACACCCTATCTGGCGATGCTGATGCGCATCCCGAAACCCTATCTGATCACCGGGGTGACGGGGTTGTCCTTCATGGCCGCAATGGCGATCACCGGCCTGATGTTCGATGTGCGGCTGGTGCTGCTGTTCGGGATCATCGGCTATATCATGCGGCGCTATGATTTCCCGCCCGCCCCGATGATCCTGGCGCTGGTGCTGGGCTTCATGATCGAGACCTCGATGCGCCGCGCGCTGATCATGTCGGATGGCGACTGGTCAATCTTCGTCACGCGGCCTATTTCGGGGACGATTCTTGCACTCGCGGTGCTGTCCTTCCTCTATCCCATCCTGCGCAAGATCGTCTCGAGCGCGCGCCAGGGCGGGGCCTGACACGGCCGCCGCTGCACGCCATATCTCATCCTTGCGGCGCGGGCCCCTAGGTCGCCCGCGCCTCCTCACGACTGATACAGGCATATGCGTTTCAACTTTCCGACGCCCTCGCGCGAGACACTTGTCCTTTTCGGGCGCGCACTCGTGGTGGGGATCCTTGGCGGGATTGTCGCCAATCTGATCAACCTGCCGCTGCCCTGGATGCTGGGCCCGCTTCTGGCGGGCGCGGTCGTCTCGCTGGCGGGGCTGAAGATCGGCATGCCCGGGCCCCTGAAGGTGGGCGCGCGCGGGGTAATCGGGGTGCTCCTCGGGGCTGCGATCAACCCCGAGGTCTTTGCCCGTGTCGGCCAATGGCCTGTCAGCCTGACGATCCTGATCCTCGGCATGACCGGGATCGTGGTCGTGGTCGCGCTCTACTACCGGCTGCTGGCGGGCTTCGATCCGGTCACCGCCGTCGCCAGCGCCCTGCCCGGCGGGCTCAGCAATGTGATGGTGATCGCCCTGCAACTGGGCGCAGAGCCGCGGCAGGTCGTGATTGCGCAGCTCCTGCGTATCAGTCTCGTGGTGCTTCTGGTGCCGCCCCTCTACATGGTCTGGCAAGGCGCGGGTGTCGAGGGAGGCTGGAGCGGGCCGCAGACCGGCTGGCTGGGCGAAGGGCTGTGGGTGGTGCTGCTCGCGCCGCCGGCGTGGTATCTTGGGAAGAAGATCCGCCTGCCGATCGCCGAGATGCTGGGACCGATGATCGTCACCGCCGCGCTGAGCCTTGCAGGCGTGCAGATCACCTTGCCGCACTGGCTTTTCGTCTGCACCTTTCTTGTCCTCGGCACCACGATCGGCGGGCAGTTCTACGGCATCGGACGCCCGCGCGAACTGCTCGCCACGGGCCGGCATGCGCTGGTGGCGACAGTGCTGATCCTCGGGCTTGCGACAGGGCTTGCGCTGATCATCCACTGGGCCACGGGCGTGCCCTTCTATGTGGCGCTTCTGGCCGTGACCCCGGGGGGAATCGCCGAGATGGCGCTGCTTGCGGCGGCGCTCGGGGTCGATCCGCTCTTCGTGACCTTTCACCAGACAGTGCGCAGCGTGCTGATCAACAGCCTGTCGCCGATGATCCTGCACCATATCGGCAAGCGCTACGGCGTGCGCCCGCCCGACGAATAGCGCCGCTCAGCCACTGCTGTGCAGGTAGTGGATCTTGCTGGTCTCGCCGACCATGATGCGCCATTCGACCGGCGCGCCGCCGAGACTGTAGGCGATGCGCTCGACCTCGAGCACCGGCGTGCCCTCTGCAAGACCCAGCAGGCGGGCTTCCTCGCCCGCGGCACCGCGCGCACGCACGCGCTCGACGACCCGGGTGACCAGCAGGTTGTAGTCGCGCTCCAGCAATTGATAGATCGAGGGGGGCTCCTCGCGCGAGAGGATCGGCGCGATATCGGGTGTCAGCCGCGCGTTCAGAACGATCTTCTCGACGAGCACGGGCTGATCGTCGAGATGGCGCAGGCGCAGACATTCGGTGCTCGGCGCGCCGGGGTCGAGCTGCAGCCCGGCCGCAGCCCGCGCATTGATCGACCTGTCCTCGACCCGCACGAAAGAGACGGCATCCGTCGCGATGCGCCGCCCCTCGTTGTCGAACAGCCGGTGAAAGCGGAACGGCTCGTAATTGCCGCTATGCGAGGTCACGAAGGTTCCGCGCCCGGCTTGCCGGCTGACGAGCCCCTCCTGCGCCATTTCCTCGATCGCCTTGCGGACCGTGCCCTGGCTGAGCTTGTATTCCTGCGCGAGCTTCTGCTCGGATGGCAGCGATTGGCCCGGCTTCCATTCGCCGGCGAGCACGCGCTGCACCAGATGCCGCTTGACCTGCTGATACAGGGGCAGCGGGCTGGGGCGCAGGACGTCGCGGTCCGCAATGGGAACCCCCTCATCCGGTTCGACTAATCGTTTGTCCATTGCTGTCTCCGTCCATCGTCCCGGCATGTGCCGTTCTATAACATATAGATACCAATGATCGCGAATATAGCACAGTTTTCCACCCCCGCCCCCTTTCCCAGCATCAGCGTCCCGAAGTGTCAGGGTTCTGCAACAGGTGGATCGAGTAGAGAAAATGCTTCGCGGTCTCGGGCAGTGCGTCGCGCGCGGGGCCGTCGAGGCGCGAGAGCCGCGCGAGAAACCCCGCCTCGGCCTTGCGCATGCGCGCCGCGCTCAGCCGCAGGATTGCCAGTGCAAGCTGGCATTGTTCCTGCGTCAGCCCCTGCTGTGCGGCGGCGCGGTCAAGCTCTGCACAGAGTGCGACGAACGCTTCCGCCCGGCGGCGCGGCGAGAGGAATCCGATCCCCGGCATCCGCCCAAGCGCCTCTTGCGCGGCCGCGCTTGCCCCCGGCCAAAGCCCGCCGATGCGCGCGATTTCAGCTTCGGGCATCCCGCCCGGATCGCGCAGGGTTGCGAGGAATTTCTCTCGTGTCACCAGTGCCATCGCGCCCTCCCGCCTGATTTCTGTCGCCTCCGTCGCATTCGGAGGCGACTCTGGACTAGATTTTATATTTTATATAAGATAACTATTTCTAGCGCGAGTTCAAAGCAAACCACAAGGACAGCAGACAGATGGCAGAACACAAACCCCTGGATGGACGCGTGGCGGTGGTGACCGGCAGCGGGCGCAATATCGGACGGGCAATTGCCATGCGCCTGGCCGCCGACGGGGCAGCCGTCGTGATCAATGCGAGGTCGCGTCAGGACCAGGTCGACGAAACCGTGGACGCGATCCGCGCCGCCGGCGGGCAGGCCGTGGGGTGCCTGGCCGACATCACCGACGCGGGTGCGGTCGAGGCCCTGATCGGCACGGCCGTGCGCGAATTCGGCGGGCTTGATGTGCTGGTCAACAACGCTGCCATCCGGCGCGAAGCCAAGATCGATACTGTCAGCCTGCAGGAGTGGCGCGAGATCCTTGCCATCATTCTGGATGGCGCCTTTCTTTGCGCACAGGCCGCGATCCCGCATCTGCGCAAGAGCGCGTCTGGCGCAATCATCAATATCGGCGGCATGACCGGGTCATCGGGGGCGGCTGACCGCATCCATGTGGTGACCGGAAAGGCCGGGCTTCAGGGGATGACCAAGGCGCTGGCCTGGGATCTGGCGCCCGACGACATTACCGTCAATCTGGTTCACCCCGGCATGGTCGATACCAAGCGCGACACCTCCACGGTCGCCGCGCGTCCGCGCCATCACGATATCCACAAACCGCTGCTGGGTCGGCGCGGCACGCCCGAAGAGATTGCGGGCATGGTCGCAGCACTTGCCGGGCCGGATGGTCGCTTCGTCACGGGGCAGACCATTCATGTGAATGGCGGCACCTATCTGCCCTGACCCCGAAAGGCTGCGCCCGATGGATGAGACACGCCCCGACACTTGCTTGACGAAGCATCCTCTGGGGATGGTGCGCATTCCCGCCCGCCCCGCCCGCCCCCGCGAAAGCGGGCTCACGGTCGCTGCCGATCGTGGCCTGGGCCCGCAGGCGCAGAGTGACCTGATCGCCATGGCGGGCACTTTCATTGACCGCGCGAAACTGGCGATGGGTCTGGCGCGGCTGCTGCCTGAACCGGTGTTGCGCGAAAAGATCGGCCATTACGCGCGTGAAGGCATCCCGGTCTTTCTGGCAGGTGAGGTTTCGGAACTGGCGATCCTGCAGGGGGTGGCGGGCGACTATTACCGCGCCATCGCGGATCTTGGTGCATGGGGGGTCGAGGTGTCGAATGCGCAGATCACGCTGGATCTGCCGACCAAGATGTCGCTGATTGCCACCGCGCGCCGCGCAGGGCTGGAGGTGGTGGCCGAGGTGGGCTCGAAGGGCGGGGCCAACTGGGCGACAAGTGCTGCGCGCACCCGCGCCGATGTGGCAGCCTGCCTCGAGGCCGGTGCCGAGCGCGTGCTGATACAGGCCGAGGGGCTGAACGAAGGTGTGGCCGAGATAAACGCCGCGATGATCGAGGATCTGGTCGCGGCCTTTGGTCTGAAGCCATTGATCTTTCAGGCCAAGACATCCGAGCTGCTGGTCTTTTTCCTGTCGCGCTTTGGTGCGGCCGTGAATCTCGATGTGGACAGTGATCAGGTTCTTGAACTGGAAGCCTGTCGTCGCGGAATCCGCAAGCGCGGTCTGTTCGCGATGATGGCCAGCACGACCACCGAGGAGGAGTGAGCATGGACACACGCATCGAGACAACAACCCAGGCCGAGCATCTGGCCGAAGCGATGGCCGCGCTGCGATGGGCCGATCTGCCCGCGCGCGCACGGCATGTGGCGTTTCTGGACCTGATCGACATGGCGGGCCTGTGCATCGCGGCACGCCACACGGAATATATCGGGCAGCTTGTCCAGACATGGGACAGCGACGGGGCCTGCACGCTTCTGGGTCATGCGCGCAGGCTTGATGCGGGAGGTGCCGCGCTCGTCAATGGCACGGCAACCCATGGCGAGGATTTCGACGACACGCTGGAAGGCGCGCCGATCCGCGTGGGTGCAATGGTCATCCCCGCCGTGCTGGCCGCGGGCGAGCGCTTCGGCCTTTCGGGCGAGCGGGTGATGACCGGGATTGTCGCGGGGTGCGAGGCGATCTGCCGACTGAACCATGTCGCGGCAGGGCATATGCACAAGGCGGGTTTTCATCCGGTCGGTGTAATCGGCACGCTGGGTGCGGCAGTAGGTGCGGGCACGGCGCTTGGGCTTGATGCGCGCCGGCTGACGATGGCGCTCGGGATCGCGGGCAGCTTTTCGTCAGGTATCATCGAGTATCTGGCGGATGGGGCGTGGACAAAGCGGCTTCATCCCGGATGGTCTGCGCAATCGGGCCTTCGCGCGGCGGTCATTGCCCGATCGGGGTTCTTCGCGCCCCGCACGGTGCTTGAGGGCGATCACGGCTTTTTCCGTGCCTTTGCGCCGACAGCGACGCCAGATTTCTCGCATGTCACCGACGGGCTTGGGACGCAATTCTACATGGAGCGGATCGCCTTCAAGCCCTATGCCTGCGGGACGATGATCCATCCCTATATCGACTGCGCGATCCGCATGGGCCGCGATGGCATCACGGCCGACGAGATCGAGGAGATCATCTGCCCCACTGGCGAGGGCCTTGTCCATCGCCTGTGGGAGCCGCTGGAGGCCAAACATATGCCACCATCCGGCTATGCGGCGAAATTCAGCATGCCCTATTGCATGGCAGTGGGGTTCTTCGAGGGCGATGCAGGGCTTAGTCAGTTCACTGACGAAAAGGCGCAGGACCCGAAGATCCGCGCGCTGGCGCGCAAGATCAGCTACCGGATCGACCCCGAAAACGAATACCCCCGGAACTATTCGGGGCATCTGCGCGTGCGGCTCAAGGATGGGCGCGCGCTGTCCTATGACCAACCGCATATGCGCGGCGGCCAGCGTGAACCGCTGACCGAGGACGAGATCACCGCAAAATTTGCGACCAACATCGCCTATGGCGGCTGGCGGGAAGAGCGGGGCGCAGCGCTGCTGGCCTATCTGCGGGAGCTTGAGCACGCGCGCGATCTGTCGGGGCTGGCACGATTTGGCGGGGAGGAAGTTTGACGATGCAGGAGAAGAGCATGACGATCGAAGGGAAGACATTCACCGCCGCGACGGCGGTCTCGGAAGACCTGGCAGGGTGGGCCGCGGCACTGCAGACCGACGCGCTGCCCGAAGACGTGCGCGACGCGGTGGCCAACACGCTCATCGACACGGTCGGTCTTTCGATCGCCGCCACCGAGACCGATTACGGCCAGGCCATCCGCGCCGCGGCGAGTTACGCGGGCGGCTGCACCGTCTTCGGCGCACCCGAGACCCGCAGCCCCTTTGACGCCGCCCTGATCAACGGCACGACCGGCCATGGCGAGGATTTCGACAACACCTATGAGGGATGCCCGGTGCATTCGGGGGTCGTGATCGTGCCGGCGCTGATCGCGGCGGGGGAAGCCCATGATCTGCCCGCCGAACGAGTCGCGCTCGGCATGGCCGTGGGTATCGAGGTGATGTGCCGCATGGGATTTGTCGCGCAGAAGGGCGTGCACAAGCAGGGCTTTCATCCGACCTCGGTGCTGGGCACGGTGGCCGCGGCCCTCGGCGTCGGTGTGGCACAGGGGCAGGACGCGCGCCAGTTGCGCGACACGCTCGGCATCGCCGCGAGCATGTCCTCGGGCATCATCGAATATCTGGCCGATGGCACATGGACCAAGCGGATGCATCCCGGCTGGGCGGCGCAGGCCGCGATCCGGGCCGCGGCCATGGGGGGCGCAGGCTTTCGCGGGCCGGTCACAGTTTTCGAGGGCGTGCACGGGCTCTACAAGGCATTCGCGCCCTCGATCGAGGCGCCGGATTTCGACGCGCTGACGGGTGAGCTTGGCCACCGCTGGGAAGCGGCCAATGTCGCCTTCAAGCCCTATGCCTGCGGGACCATGACGCAGCCCTTCATCGACTGCGCGGTGCGGCTGGCCCGCCACAACGTGCCCATCGACGAGATCGAGGAGGTCGTGTGCTACGTGGGCGAGGGCACCGTGCACCGGCTCTGGGCGCCGCTTGAGCTGAAGCAATCCCCGCCGACCCCCTATGCCGCGAAGTTCTCGGGGCCCTACACGGTCGCCGCGGGCTATGTCTTCGGCGATGCGGGGCTGTCGGAATTCACCGAAGCGGCGATTGCCGATCCGCGCGCGCAGGCCATGGCCGAGAAGACCCGCTACGAGATCGACCCCGATGACGAATATCCGCGCAACTATACGGGCACGGTCGAGCTGCGCCTGAAATCGGGCAAGCGCCTGCGCGAACATCAGGCGCAACTGCGCGGTGGCACGCGCCAGAAGATGACCCGCGCAGAGATCCTTGCGAAATGCCGCGCCAATCTCGCCTTTGCGTCCTGGCAGGGCGACGACGCCGAGGCGATCGCGGGTTTCGCCGACGGTCTCTTCACCTCGGGCGCGCCGGTCGATGCCGCGCTGCTGACACGGCGCTGACAAAGTGCCTGTCCCTTCGGGCGCGAACGCCGCGCCCGCGTCTCAAATTCAAAAAGGAAGCACCATGAGCACACCGAATGTCACCGAACAGCTGGCCGACTGGATCGTGAACCTCAAGGCGGCGGATATCCCGTCCGAGGTTCGCGACGAGGGGCTGCGCACTTTCGTCAACTGGGTCGGCTGCGCCGTGGGCGGCGCCGATCACCCCAGCGCAGGCCACGCGATTGCCGCGATCCGTCCCTTTTGCGGGCCGAGCACCGCGCAGGTCATTGGTCGCGCGGAGCGGCTTGATCAGTTGCATGCCGCGTTGCTGAATGGGATCACCAGCCATGTGCTGGACTATGATGACACGCATCTGAAAACCATCATTCACCCCGCTGGCCCTGTTGCCTCGGCCCTCGTGCCGCTGGCCGAAACCCGCGGCATCCCCGGCGACAAGCTGCTGACCGCGATGATCATCGGGGTCGAGGTCGAATGCCGGATCGGCAATGCCGTCTACCCCGACCATTACGACCGCGGCTGGCACATCACCGGCACGGCCGGTGTCTTTGGCGCGGCGGCAGCGGTCGGATATGCCATCGGGTTGAACCGGACGCAGATGCAATGGGCGCTGTCGCTGGCAGCGACCCAGGCTTCGGGCCTGCGCGAGATGTTCGGCACGATGACCAAATCCTTCCATCCCGGCCGCGCGGCGCAGAACGGCGCCTTTGCCGCACATATGGCCGAAGCGGGCTTCGATTCCGCGCTTACCGGGATCGAGGGGCGGCGCGGCTTTGCCAACATCCTGTCGGACAAGCAGGATTACGACGAGATCCTCGAAGGTCTGGGAACGCGCTGGGAAGCCGCGCTCAACAGCTACAAGCCTTATGCCTGCGGGATCGTGATTCATCCGACCATCGATGGCTGCCAGCAACTGCGCGAGGAACTCGGCCCCGTGAAGATTGCCCAGATCGCGGCGGTGGAACTGACCACGCACCCGCTGGTGCTGGAACTGACTGGCAAGACCACCCCAAAGACCGGGCTGGAAGGCAAGTTCAGCGTCTATCACTCGGCGGCCTGTGCGCTGTTGCGTGGCGACGGGGCGCCCACGGCCTTTACAGACGAGGTGGTCAACATGCCCGAGATCGTGGATCTGCGCGGCAAGGTCACGGCCACAGCCGACCCGGCCTGCCACGAAGCGTCGGTGACGATCAGGCTGAAGATGAATGATGGCAGCAAGATCGAGAAACATGTCGAGCGTGCCATCGGCAGCCGCGAGCGACCGCTCTCGAACGCGCAGCTGGAGGAGAAATTCCTGACCCAATCCGCGCTGGTGATCGGGCAATCCGCTTCTGAGAAACTTCTCGAGATGGCTTGGACGCTCGATCAGATCGCCGATCTGAAGACCCTGACCGCGGCGTCGATGCCCGAGGCCGCAACTGCCGACGCCTGAGCGCCGGCCGGATGCCTTCGCAAAGCGCGCAAAAGACGTGCAGAAGGCTTCAGAAATTATGCAATTGCTGGGCGCCCAAGCGGCGCCACGCAGCCCCGGAGGCCTAAAATACTGAAATAAAAAGAATAAAGCCCGTCTCCGGAAAACGACCAGACTGGTCACGTCGCTTGAAAACTTATATAATATAGAGCGATCGAAAGGAGAGATGCGCCGCAATGCTGTGTCAGGAACCTCATACGCAAGAGGCATCACCTCAGGTGCCCGAAGGCGGCTCCGTGACCCGAAAGCTGGCGCATCCCTCGCATTACTTAGCCCATCAGAGGAGAGATATCCCATGACTTCGACGACGACACCCATCCGCTGGACGCTGACGCTTGCAGTGGCCGCAGCGTTTACTATCGGGCCGGTCGGCACCCCTGCTGGAATGGCGCAGGCCGAGAACTTCCCCGAACGTCCCCTGACCATGGTGGTGCCTGCCGGGACGGGCGGCAACAATGACCGCGCCGCGCGCCTGATGGCGGGCTTCCTGTCGGACGAGCTGGGCCAGCCCGTGCAGGTCGTGAACCGTCCCGGCGGCGGTAACATGCTGGGACATGTCTATTTCCAGCAGCAACCGGCCGACGGCTACACGCTGATGCGCACCACTGCGATCCCCTTCATGACCATCAACCAACTGGTGCAAGGCGCGAATTTCGAGATCGAGCAATTCCATCCGGTCAATATCACCGATGTCGGCACCTCGATCGTTGCCACCTCGAATGACAGCCCGTTCGAGTCGATAGAGGATGTGCTGGCCGCGATCCGCGACGGTCAAACGGTCAGCGTGGGCGTCCAGCCGACCGCAACGGATTTCATCAACCTCTCGCTCTTCATGGAAGCGCTGGGGAAAAGCACCGATGATGTGCGTATCGTGACCTATGATAGTGGCGGCCCAGTGCGCAACGGCATTATCGGCGGGCAGTTCGATATCGGCGTTGTCGGCGATCAGGGCATGGTCGCCCAGCAGGGTGAGTTCCGCCCGCTGATGACCTTTTCCGAGACAACGTCTTCAGTCTGGGGCGTGCCCACAGTGCTGGAAGTGCTGGCCGAAGAAGGGGTTGAGGATTATCCCTATGTGCTATCGGGCTCCATGCAGGGCTATTTCGTCCATACCGAGCTGATGGATGCGTATCCCGAGCGTTATGAGCGCATCGTCGCGGCCTTTGAAGCGATCAGCGCGAATGAAGAGGCCATCGAGGCGCATGCAGGGCAGGATCTGGGCATCGAATGGCTGGGCCCCGACGCCTCGCGCGAGATGATGCTGAGCCAGCATGAAGTGATCTCGGTCCCGGAAATCCTGGCACAGGTGGCGCAGGACTGACACGCGACTGCCGCCGCCACAGCGCTCTGCCTGTGGCGGCGGATTTTCCGCAAGGGGGGCCAAGACATGCGACTTGACCAGATCCGACCAGGCCATGTGTTTCTGCTCGTGCTGATCCTCGGCGCGACGCTGTGGTATCTGCTTGATACACTCGATACCTCACGGCGACTGACGAACACGATCCTTGTCGTGCCTCTGGCCATTCTGGTCTTTGCCGCAGGCGCGTTCGAACTGATCCGCGAGATACTGCGCGCGCGCGCCGATCCCACGACGCTCGAACAGCGCGACGTTGACGAGGACCAGGACAGCGATCAGACCCCGGTAGACATGCTGCGCGGCGTGGTGCTGCTGGGGTTCACGGGGCTTCTCGTGTTCTTCTACCCGCGTCTTGGCTTCGATCTGGCCGTGTTCCTGTTCATCTTCGCATCCCTCGTCATGCTGGAGCCGCGCGGCTATCTCGCCAAGGCGGCATTCGCGGCGATCTTTACACTGATCGTCCTTGGCGGAGCCCGGATAATCCTGCCCTATCCCATGCCCACCCTGATCCTGTAGGAGCTGCCGTCATGCTCGACACCACGGCTTTTTCCGGCGCCCTGGCGCTTCTGGGCAGCGACATCAATATCTGGCTGGTGATTATTCCCGGGCTGATGATCGGGCTGGTCGCGGGTTCGATTGCGGGGGTGTCGAACACGATGGCAATGGCGATCTGCCTGCCGCTGACACTTTACATGGATTTCCTGCCTGCCATCATGTTCCTGACCGCGATCTTCACCGGCGGGGGCTTTGGCGGGGCTGTCACGTCGATCCTGATGGGCATTCCGGGCACCACATCCTCTGTGGCCACAACGTTCGACGGCTATCCGATGGCGCGCAAAGGGCTGCATAACGAGGCGCTCGGCGTGGCGCTGATGGCCTCGGTGGTGGGGGTTCTGATCGGCTATGTGATCCTGTTGCTGGTGGTTGCGCCGCTTGGCGCCTGGGTGATCCGGCTGGGCCCGGCCGAGATGCTGCTGATCGCGCTCTGGGGGATGTCGATGATCGCGGCACTGGGGGGCAACAGCCTTGCCCGGGGGCTGATCGCGGGGGCTTTCGGATTGCTGCTGGGCACTGTCGGCATGAACACGGCCGGGCATATCCGCGGCACTGCCGACATTCCCTTCCTGCTCGATGGAATTCCGCTCATCCCGGCGATGATGGGGATGTTTGCAGCAAGCCAGCTCTTCACGCTGATAGGGTCGGGATATCTGATCAAGGACAAGACCGCGCGGCGCGCCGATTACGGCAAGGTTCTGTCGGGGTTCTTTCAGGTGCTGCGCTACCCGGTCTTCCAGCTGCGCGGCACATTGATCGGGGTGTTCGTGGGGGCGATCCCGGGGGTCGGCTCATCGGTGGGCAACCTGATCGCCTATGCGCAGGCCAAGCGTACGGACCGTGACTCGGAGAGCTATGGCAAGGGCAACCCGAAGGGCGTGATGGCGGCCGAGAGTGCCAACAGCAGTTCAGAAGGCGGGTCGATGGTGACGATGCTCGCGCTCGGCTTGCCGGGCGGGGGCGGCACGGCGATGCTGCTGGCAGCCTTTGCCATGCATAATGTGACGGGCGGACCAAGCTTCATCGATCAGAACATGGATATCGTCTACACGATCATTCTGGGCAATTTCGCGCAGGCGGTGCTGCTGCTGTTCGTGGGGCTCGGGTTTCTGGCCATTGCCGGGAACATCGTGAAGGTGCCGATCACCTGGCTGATCCCGTCGGTGATGGTGCTGGCGCTGATCGGGGCATTCGCCGTCACTGGCGATCAGGCAGGGCCGATCACGCTCTTCTTCTTCGCCGGGCTTGGCTGGCTGATGAAGCGCTACGACTACCCAGTCGCCGCCTGTGTTGTGGGCCTTCTGCTGGGGCGCATGGTCGAGAGCGAGTTGATCCGCACCTGGCAGATCAGCGGCGGCGGCGAACTGGAGTTCTTCCTCAACCGGCCCGTGGCGCTGGTCTTTGCCGCACTTCTGGTGCTGTCGCTGCTGCAGCCCGCGATCACCAATTACCTGCGCGCGCGGCGCGCGCGTCAGCAAGACTGAAAAGGACACCGCGATGAGCACTGACATCCTGTTTCTGCCCGCCCTCGAACAGGCGCGCCTGATGCGCAGCGGGGCACTCTCGCCGGTCGAGCTGACCCGCGCGACGCTCGCGCAGATCGACCGGCTGGACGGGCAGTTGCGCGCCTGGATCTCCGTTGATGCCGAGGGCGCGCTCGCGCAGGCGCGTGCAGCCGAGGTCGAGATCCGCGCCGGGCGCATCCGCGGCCCCCTGCACGGGCTGCCCTTCGGCGTCAAGGACCAGATGCACGCGCTCGGCCTGCCGACCACGCTCGGGACCCGCGTGCTCGATCCGGAGGAAACCGTGGCCCCGTATGATGCTCATGTGATCGCACGCCTGCGCG
>SLKB01000284.1 GCA_007134805.1 Paracoccaceae bacterium | reverse complement strand
GTCGGTGAAGGAAATCACGAAGCCCCGATCCGGCATCGCCTGCGCCGAGACCTGCAGGATGCGCCCGTCATCGGGCAGGATCTCGGCGCGCATGGGCAATCGGAACGGCGGTCCGGCCTGCCATTCGGTCAGAACCTCACGCAGGTCGCTCTCGCCCAGCTGCCGCCGACGCCCAAGATCGTTGACGATCTGCAAAAGCGGCGTGCCGATCGCCAGAAGATCGACGGGGGGCGCGAACAACTCGCGCAGGCGCCGGTTCCAGCCGGCAAGCCGGGCATTCGAATCGAAGATCGCCACGCCCTGGTCGATATGGTCGAGCGTGGCGCGCACCATCTGCGCCTGCTCGTCGAGCAGTTTGTCGCGCTCGACGCGCTCATCGCGGATCATTGCCGTGACATCGGTCTGCGTGACCGCGATCCCGCCCGAGCGCATGCGTTGCTCATTGACCTGCAACCACTGGTCCTCGACCAGGGGCACGATGAAATTCACGTTCTGCCGGCGATGGCTGCCCAGGCGCTGCGCGATCCAGTCCTGCCGGGCGGCCGCATCAGGCAGGCTCAGCGCGGGGCTTTCCGAGACAATCCGCACATAGTCGCGGAAGGACAGCCCCGGCCCGATCCGGCGGCGGACATCGGGCAGATCGGCGCAGAAGCGCGAATTCCACATGGTCAGCCGATCCGAGGCGTCGAAGATCGCAAAGCCCTCGGCCATCGCCTCGAGCGCGTCGGCCAGGCTGTTGCGCGCGTCAACCGCGTCGCGCTTGGCCTGCGAGAGCCGCGCATTGGTGACGCGCAACTTGTCGAGCGTCTGCGCCAGATCACGGGTCCGGTCGCGGATCTGCTGCTCGAAAGCGACGCCGTGCTGGATCTGGCCCGGCAGGCGCGTGCTCGATTGCGCGCGCTCGGAGCGGTCCATCATCGCCGCGAGCATGGTGCGCAGAAGAGTGTTCTCTTCCTCGGGGGTCAGATCCGGAGGCAGAATTTGTTCAAGCATGGTGGCTTGCGCTCTCGATCAGCCCCGCCTGGCCAGAGAAATCAGCCGCACCCTGATCAGCCAGCGGCGGGTAGAAGGCGAGCCCCGTGAAGGTCTGGTTGACATGGACGAGATTGAACTGCTCGCCATAGGTGTTGAAGCCGGTAACCCCGAAACGGTCCAGCACAGCCGAGATCTTGCGGCTGGCCTGGGTATTCTCGGCCTCGATCCGGCGCAGGATGCAGTCGCACGCCAGGATCGTCGGATGCCGGCCATGGCTCACGAGCTTGGACAATTCGCCCTCGAGGTGATCCACGAGGTTCGACCCCTGAGCGAGCCGCAGCACCGAGCCGGTCTCGATCGCCGAGAAGAAGCGCAGCGTGCCATCGGCTTCGACCCGCTGGATGGCGAGGACGTGATGCGCGTCGCCGATCTTCGAGACGACCGGGTTGGCCGCGAAGATGAAGGGCGAGAGCTGCTGCGGATCCTTGCCGAGCAGACGGGCATATTCGGGGCCGGCCGGTCGCCCGTTGATACGGCTGACAGTGCGCTGCAGCGGATCGGCCTCGGTCACGACCATGCGCTGCTCGGTCGGTTCCAGATGGTCGAAGCGGAAGGCCGTGACCGTGCAGGGCGTGCGCAGCACAGCGAGCACGGCCGCATCGGTCAGAAACCGCCGCTCGGACAACACGAAGGTCTTGCGGAAATGCAACCCGTCGCCGGCCGAGCCGCCGACAAGCGGGCTCTGGCCCAGCGCGTCCGAAAGCGCCCAGACCAATTGATCTTCCATCATCGAGAGCCCGTCGGTAAGCAGGAAGGCCACCTCATTTGACCAATCCGCAGTTGAAAAGGTCAATTCGGCCCGCAACTCGAAGGCCAGATCGCGCGCCTGCTCGGGCTTGAAGCTGCGCAGCCGTGGCAATGCCCCCACCGCCACCTGAAAGAGGCTGCGCGGCAACCCGATGGCCACGAGCGTACCTTCGAGATAGCCGCCGATCCCGATCTCTCCGGCAGTGGTGCAGCCGATCACCTTGACATTGGGCGGCAGGCGCGTCAGCGCGGCCTCGATCGTGGGCAGGTGGTGGCCTTCGCCCACAAACAGCATGATCAGCGAGAGATCCTGCACTCTGAACTGCTCCAGAAGCTCGTCCATGGCCTGACCCGTATCGGCCAGAGTCGATTGCGCCCGCAAAATGCACGTCTCGGATTGCACCATCCGGCAGCGCCCCCTCCCTGTGGTCGTCTCGCGCTCGTGCCGCCCTCCCAAGCGGCGCGCGTGACCCTGGATAATGGGCGAACTCGACCAGTCGCGCAACCCTGGCCGCGCGGCTACTGGCCGCCGCCGTCGCGCAGGATCGACGCAAAGCTTGCGGAGTTTGCGATATGGACGGCCTGGGTGCGGCTTTGCGCGCCCAGCTTGCGCAGGATGGCCGTGACATGCGCCTTCACGGTCGTTTCGCTGATCGACAACTCGTAGGCGATCTGTTTGTTGAGATAGCCCTCGCAGACCAGCGCGAGGATGCGGGCCTGCTGCGGGGTCAGGTCGGCCAGCCGGTCGAGCGCGCTGGGCGCGCTGTGGCCGCTGCCATCACCCGCGCCGATCGAATAGCCCTCTGGCAGGTAGCTGCCGCCCTGCAGCGCCGCGCGAATGGCCGCGATGAATTCCTCCCGGGGGCTGTGCTTGGGCACGAAGCCCGCCGCGCCCGCCTTCATCACCGCCGAGACGATCCGCGTATCGGCCATCGACGAGACCACGATCACGGGCACGCCCGGCGCCGAGGTCCGCAGCCGTGTCAGCCCGTCGAGCCCGGCCACATCCGGCAGGTTCAGATCGAGCACGATCACATCCGCCTCCAGCCCCTGCCGGAACGCGTCGAGCGCGTGGCCGAGCGAGCTTGCGGTTTCGATCCGGGCGACGGAGAGCGCCTCGGAAAGTGTCATCTGCAAGGCTTCACAGAACAGCGGATGGTCATCGATCACAAGGATCATCTCGGCCCTCCCGGGGGGGTTTCTCTCGGCAATATCTCCGATAGTGATCATGGCACCGCGCATTTGGTCCTGCCCGTCTCTCGCTGCTCAACCCGACCCATTTCCAAAGTATAGTCGGCTTTGACGCGCTTTGGTCCCCCTTCTTAGGTCTTACGACCTTGGGTGGACCCTGCCGGGCGCAGCAGTGTTGCAAGACGGCGCAAGGCAAGCGCATACCCCTCGGCGCCGCAGCCGGCAATGACCGCATCGGCGCGCGCGCTGACAAACGAATGATGGCGAAACGCCTCGCGGCGATGGATATTGGACAGGTGCACTTCGATCACCGGGCCCTCGAACAGATGCAGCGCATCGAGAATCGCGATCGAGCTGTGCGAATAGGCGGCCGGATTGATGATGATCCCCGCCGCCACGCCACGCGCGGCCTGGATCATCTCGACGATCTCGCCCTCGTGGTTGGATTGCCGCAGCGCGACCTCGAGGCCCAGTTGCATGCCGAGGGCCTCGCAGGCGGCCGCGATGTCCTGCAGCGTCTCATGGCCGTAGATCTCGGGCTCGCGTTGCCCCAGCATATTGAGGTTGGGCCCGTTCAGGATATGGATCATCGGCCTCGGCATTGCGGGTCCCTTCCGGCAGAGTGCGGCACCCTGTAGTGGCACAGTCGCCGGGCTCTGGAAAGGGGCGCGGGCGGCAGGATGTCAGGGCGCGATGATCGCGTGCAGCGCATCGAGCCCGTCGGTCAGTGCGGCCGGGCCGGGTTGCAGGATCAGGGGCGACTTGATCTCATGGATGCGGCCGGCGCGCACCGCCGGCACGCCGTGCCAGCCGGGGCGCGCGGCGATCTTCTCGGGGCGCAGTTTCTTGCCGCACCATGACCCGATGATCACCTCAGGTGCTGCCGCGATCACCTGATCGGCCTGCACGATCCGGTCGCGCGCGCCCTGATGTTGCGCCAGATCGGCGAAGGCGTCGCGCCCGCCGGCAATCGTGATCAACTCACTGACCCATTTGAGGCCAGAGATCATCGGATCATCCCATTCCTCGAAATAGACCAGCGGGCGCGCGACGTCGGGCGGGGTGCGCGCGGCGATCCGGGCCAGGCGTGCGGCATAGTCCTGCGCCAGCGCATCGGCGCGCGCGGGCACCCCCGTGAGCGCACCAAGGCTGCGGATCATCGCGAGGATCCCTGCAATGTCGCGCTGGTTGAAGCCCATCACGGCCACCCCCGCGCGCAAGAGCTCTGCCGCGATATCGGCCTGCAGATCAGAGAAGGTCAGCACCAGATCGGGCGAAAGCGCGAGGATCTTGCCCAGATCCGCCGAAGTGAAGGCCCCCACGCGCGGCTTTTCGCGCCGCACGCGGGCCGGGCGGACAGCATAGCCCGTGACGCCCACGATGCGGTCCTCCTGGCCCAGCAGATAGAGAGTCTCGACCGTCTCTTCGGTCAGGCAGATGATGCGTTCGGGGGGAAATCGGCGCATGGGCGGGCTCGCAGGCGATTGATTGGGCGGAACCTGCCCCATGGGCTGCGGGGTTGCAAGGGCACGGGTTGCCTCAACCCCTGTCCCTGTGCGAGTATGCCGCAACGCAGCAAAAGCCTGTGCTGCACACGCATCATGCGGCGCATGAGACGGCGCAACATACGGAGGGCAGGATGACCGGGATTGTCGTGATCGCACTGGCCCTCGGGGCACTGATGTATCTGGCCTATCTGGGCCTGAGCCTCCTGTTGCTGGCGCCCGCGCTGGCGCTTCTGGCGGTGCTGGCGGCCGAAGGCGGCCCGGTGCTTGCCAGCTACACCCAGATCTTCATGGAGGCGACGGGCGGCTTCATCATCCAGTTCTTCCCGCTCTTTCTGCTCGGCGCGGTCTTTGGCAAGCTGATGGAGGTGTCGGGCTCGGCGCGCGTGCTGGCAGATGCGATCATCAAGGGGCTCGGGCCACAGCGCGCGATCCTTGCAGTGATCCTGTGTTGCGCCGTGATGACCTATGGGGGCGTGTCGCTTTTCGTCGTGGCCTTCGCGGTCTGGCCCATCGCCTCGGCGCTGTTCCGTCAGGCGGAGTTGCCGAAAGTGCTCATTCCCGCGACCATCGCGCTCGGGGCGTTCACCTTCACGATGACGGCCCTGCCCGGCACGCCCGCGATCCAGAACGCGATCCCGATGCCCTATTTCGGCACCACACCCTTCGCCGCGCCGGGGCTTGGCGTGCTGACCGGGGCCGTGATGCTGGGGCTCGGCTGGGCATGGCTGGAATACCGCGCGCGGCGGATCGGGCCCGGATATGGCGATGACAGCGCGACCGACGACGCGGCAGAGCAGCAGGATGCCCCCTCGCTCTGGGTGGCAGCCCTGCCGCTGGTCATGGTGCTCGCGCTGAACGTGGTTCTGACCTTCATCGTGATCCCGCAGATGGACACCGCGTATCTAGCCGAGCCCGAATTCGGCGAGACCGATATCGGCCAGTTGCGCGGCATCTGGTCGGTCATCACGGCGCTGACCGCGGCGGGTGTGGCGCTGATCGCGCTCAACTGGGGCCGGTTGGCATCGGGGCTTGGCCGCACGCTGGACGAGGGCGCGAAGGATTCGCTCAAGCCGATCTTCAACACGGCGAGCCTGGTGGGTTTTGGCGCCGTGATTGCCTCGCTCTCGGCCTTCGTGCTGATCCGCGACTGGGTGGTGACGGCCGGCGGCGACAACCCGCTGATTTCGCTCGCTATCGGCACGAGCCTTCTGGCAGGGATGACGGGGTCGGCCTCGGGGGGGATGTCGATTGCGCTCTCGACGCTGGGCGAGACCTATCTGGAGATGGGCGAGGCCGCCGGCATCGCGCCCGACCTCCTGCACAGGGTGACAGCAGTGGCCACCGGAGGGCTTGACGCGCTGCCGCATAATGGCGC
>SLKB01000124.1 GCA_007134805.1 Paracoccaceae bacterium | reverse complement strand
CTTCGAGCACATGCACGATCTCCGGGGCGAGGCGACACGCCGCGTCCTGCAAATCGTTGCGCTGGGCCTGCAACCATTCGAAAAACGCGCCGCATTCCTCGAACTCCGGGATCGTATCCTCAATGGGGGCGCTGTCGCGCGCGGTCAGGGCACCGAAGACCTCTGGGGTGGAAAGCGTGCGCCGCGGATTGACCATTACCACTGCAAATCGAGGCAGAGATCGCAGCGGCTCGATCTGCTCGCCGATGCCGCGCATGCGGCAAGGCTGACTCTCGAGACAGACCGGGACATCGGCCCCGAGTGCGAGGATCTCTCGTGGCTCTGGCAGGGGGCGGTCCTGCAGACGGGCAATGAGCCGTAGGCAGGCGGCGGCATCTGCCGATCCCCCGCCGATCCCGGAGGCGACCGGCAAGTGCTTGTCCAGCTGAAGCGCAAGGTCTTGGGCGCCGATCAGTCGGGCCGCGCGCAGCACAAGATTGTCGGCGCCCGCGCTCAGCCCCGCACCCTCGGGCCCTGTGATCGACAGCGAAAGCCCCCGCATGGGCTGCGCCGAGATCACATCCCCGCGCCGCGCGAAGACAACGAGCGAATCGAGCAGGTGATAGCCATCGTCGCGCCGACCGGTCACATGCAGCGCAAGATTGATCTTTGCCGGCGCCAGCTCCTGCACGGTCATTCCTGCGCGGCTTCTTCTTCGAGCACGACATCCAACCCGACCTCGAGCTTGCGGCGCACGCGGTCGAGGTCGAGGTCAGGATGCGGTGCGAAGGACAGCGCACGGCGCCACTGGAAGCGCGCTTCGCGCTCGCGACCGACCGCCCAGTAGACATCGCCCAGATGGTCATTGAGGATCGGGTCGCTGGGCAGCAATTCGACCGCACGCTCCATCACCGGGACAGCGTCCTCGTAACGACCAAGCCGGTAATAGGCCCAGCCAAGCGAGTCGGTGATGTACCCGGATTCCGGGTCCCCCTCGACCGCGCGCTCAATCATTTCGAGCGCTTCGTCGAGATTGCTGCGCTGCTCGACAAGAGAGTAGCCGAGGTAATTCAGAACCTGCGGTTCATCGGGGACGAATTCCAGAACGCGACGGAACTCAGCCTCGGCCAGATCCCATTCGCCCATACGTTCATAGGAAATCGCGCGGGTATAGAGCAGCGTCCAGTGCCGCTCTTCGACCTCGTCCAGAAGATCTATCGCATCGGTATAGGAGGCGGCGGCCTCGGCGAATTGTTCGGTGCGCCGCAGCATGTCGCCGAGCGTCGAGTGCACCAGCACCGAGTCCGGGCGCTCTTCGGAAAGCGCGCGCAACTGCTCGATCGCCTCGTCTTCCTGCCCGGATTGATAAAGCGCGTTGGCGCGCCCAAGCTCCGCAGAGAGGTATTGCGGATGCTCGCGCGGCATCGTCTCATAGACAGCCTCAGCCAGCATGTATTGCTCGGCGAGTTCCATCAACTGGCCGGTCAGCAGGATCGCATCGGCATGATCGGGGCGGAGCGCGAGCGCGAGGCGGGCGTAGATGATCGGCAGCCAGTCACCACGATCGCCGACCAGTGCAGTGGCGAGCGTATAGTAGACCTCGGCCATGCCGTCACGCGCCGAGGTGATCGTGGTGAACGGGATCAGCTCGCCATCCTGCATGGTGGCGACAAGCACAGCGACGTCATCATCCGGGGTTGACCCGAAAATCAGCGTGGCAAGCTCGATCGCATCCTCGTTGCGCCCCAGTTGCGACAGGATCGTGACATGGGCCAGAACAGCGCGGCGCGACAGCCCGAAGCCGGAGCTTGCCTGTTCGGACAGGATCATGTCCGCCTGTTCGAGATCACCTACATGCGCCAGCGCGAGGGCTTTCTGATACTGGGCGAAGGGGGCAAGTTCTTCGCGCCCCTCGATGGCCCTGTCGAAGGCGGACAGAGCCTCCGACATCCGGCCCTTGCCGAGTTCGGCCCAGGCCACGCCCATCGAATCCGTCAGTGGACCCGTGCGCCGACCATCCTCAAGCGCGCCGATCACGGCCTCGTATTCCTCGCGCAGGAATTCGTCGGCCTGCAGGATCAGCAGGGACGCTTGGGTGGGCTCTGCGCCGTTCTGGGATTGCGCTGCCAACTCGATTGCACGCGCAACATTGCCGCTCAGCAGATGCCCCTGCATCGCCAGTTCCCGAAATAGAGGGTTGCCTGCGTCACCGAGCAGCGCCCGGTCATAACTGGCGGCAATCTGCGTGAAATCCTCTGCGGCGACTGCCGCGCGCCCGCTGAGGAAGGCCGAGGCAAGATCGCGGGGCATCTGTTGCGCATGCGCCGCAGAAGCCGAGCCGATTTGAGCGAACGCCAGAGCAGCGATGAGACAGGCAGGGCGGAAAGAAAAGGGCACGAGGCACGGTCTCCTGACAGGCGGTCTTGCGCCGATACTAGGGGGCAGGCGGTCCCGAGGCAATCTTCATGACCCCGCAGTGGCACTGCTCACCCAAACGTCACATGATCCGGCCGCTTACATGTTGGGATAATTTGGCCCGTCGCCCCCCTGCGGCGTGACCCAGTTGATGTTCTGGCTGGGATCCTTGATGTCGCAGGTCTTGCAATGCACGCAATTCTGGAAATTGATCACGAAACGCGGGTCGCTTCCCTCTTCCTTGACCACTTCATAGACACCGGCCGGGCAATAGCGTTGCGCGGGTTCGGCGTATTCGGGCAGGTTGACCTTGATCGGCACGCTCGGATCCTTGAGCGTCAGATGCGCGGGCTGGCTTTCCTCGTGGTTTGTGAAGGAATAGGCGACATTGGTCAGGCGATCGAAGCTGAGCGTGCCGTCGGGCTTTGGGTAATCGATCGGCTTGTGATGCTTTGCCGCACCGGTCGCGGCCGCGTCGGTTTTGCCGTGGCCCATTGTGCCAAAGACGGAAAAGCCGAGCGTGTTCGTCCACATGTCGATCCCGCCCAGCGCGAGCGAGGGCATCAGCCCCCAGCGCGACCACATGGGCTTCACGTTGCGCACTTTCCTCAGGTCCGTGGCGACCGGGCCCTCGTGCAGGCTGCGTTCATAGACATCAAGCTCATCGCCCGCGCGGCCAGCGGAGATGGCTTCGGCCGCGGCCTCGGCTGCGGCGATCCCCGAGAGCATGGCGTTGTGGTTGCCCTTGATGCGGGGCACATTGACAAGCCCTGCCGAGCACCCGAGAAGCGCGCCGCCGGGAAACACCGCTTTCGGGATCGACTGATAGCCACCCTCGGAAATCGCGCGGGCACCGTAGGCGACGCGCTTGCCGCCCTTGAGCAAGTCGGCGACCATCGGGTGATGCTTGAAGCGCTGGAACTCGTGGTAGGGCGAAAGATACGGGTTCTCGTAATTCAGGTGCACCACGAAGCCGAGATAGACCTGGGCGTTCTCGGCATGGTAGATGAAGCTGCCACCTCCGGCATTTTTGCCCAGTGGCCATCCCATGGTATGGGTGACCGTGCCCTCCCGATGCTTCTCGGGGTCGATTTCCCAAATCTCCTTCATGCCAAGCCCATATTTCTGCGGCTCGCGCCCTTTCGAGAGTTCGTATTTCTCGATCACCTGTTTGGACAGCGATCCGCGCACGCCTTCGGACAGAAAGACGTATTTCCCGTGGAGTTCCATACCCGGCTCATAGCTCTCGCCCGGCGTCCCGTCGGCTGTCTTACCGAACTCGCCCGCGACAACGCCCTTCACGCTCGCGCTATCGAAGACCAGTTCGGAGCAGGACATGCCGGGGAAGATCTCGACACCAAGCGCCTCTGCCTGCTCGGCCAGCCACCGGCAGACATTGGCCATTGAGACGATATAATTGCCGTGGTTGTTCATCAAGGGCGGCATCGGCCAGTTCGGCACCCGGATCTGGCCGGCCTCGCCTAGCATGTAGAAATTGTCGCGCGAGACCTCGACCTTGACCGGAGCGCCGCGATCCTTCCAGTCTGGGATCAGCGTGTTCAGCCCTACAGGGTCAAGGACTGCGCCCGAGAGAATATGCGCGCCGACTTCCGAACCCTTCTCCAGCACCACGACCGAGAGATCCGCGTCCAACTGTTTCAGCCGGATCGCCGCCGACAGGCCGGCCGGCCCGGCCCCCACGATCACGACATCATACTCCATCGCCTCGCGCTCGATCTTGCTCATGTCGGCTCCTGCATTGTTGCGCTGTGACCTTGAGAATCGCTTGACAGGTAAGCGGAAGGCGCCGTGCGGTCAATGCAGACACGATATCCGCGGCTGCGCAGGGCCCTGGTCGCGACAAAATGTATCGCCCGCCTCTTTTTCTCCTGCCGCCCGCATTCGACTTGCATTCCGCGGGCCTCTGCGGTCAGATGTGAGGACTCGACTGGACAGCCCCGGCTTTGCCGTGGGCGGTCCTTTGCATATTTGGGAACGCGAAATGGAAAAACTGCCCCTGACCCGCGCGGGTCAGAAGATGCTGGACTCTGAACTGCGCAAGCTCAAATCCGAAGAACGTCCTGCTGTCATTCGTGCCATCTCCGAGGCGCGCGAACATGGCGACCTTTCGGAAAATGCCGAATACCATGCCGCTCGCGAAAAGCAGAGCTTCATCGAGGGTCGCATCAAGGAGATCGAGTCGATCCTCGCGCGCGCCGAGGTGATCGACCCTACGAAACTGTCAGGCGCGATCAAGTTCGGCGCAACCGTGACCGTGGTCGATGAGGACACGGACGAAGAGCGCACATTCCAGATTGTCGGCGAGCCCGAATCCGATCTGGAAAACGGGCTTCTGAACCTGAAATCGCCCCTTGCCCGCGCTCTGATCGGGAAGGAGGAGGGGGACAGCATCGAAGTGCAAAGCCCCGGTGGCGCCCGTAGCTACGAGATCCTGGCGGTGAAATACGTCTGAGAGGTTCGCGCCCATGGCACGCCCCAGCGACTTCACAGTGACCCGACCTCGGCAAGGTCGGGTGCTGCATCTCGTGGCGCTGGTCGTGATCTGGCTGGTGGCGTTTACGGCGCTGGCGCTGATGGCGGCCGCGCGCGACCTCGGCCTCGGGCAGATCTCTCTCTTGGTGTTGTCGACGCTTGTCCCTGCGGTGCTGTTGACCTGGGCGCTCTCACTAATGCGGCGATTGCAGGATCTACGGCACGAAGCCCGCGAGTTGCAGACGCAACTCTCCAGCACTCTGGCGAAACTGGTCGAGCGCCGCGGCCGCGGGGCAGACAGGCAGGTGGCAGATCACCCTGACGCCGGCCCGCAAGCCGTGTTTTCGTCGCAACGCGCGCGCAAGACGGAAGATGGGCGCGGCACATCTCTGGTCGCTGCGCCGGCAGCCCAGCCGCGCCTTGCCCTTGGCGGGACAGACACCTGGGCCTTGCGTCCGGTCGATCCCGCCCGCGTGATCATTGCGCTGCATTTCCCACAGGATGAGGACGACAAGGCCGGCTTTGATGCGTTGCGCCTCGCGCTCTCTGATCCGCGCCTTGCGCCGCTGATCCGTCTTGCGCAGGATCTTCTCACGCGGCTCTCGCGCATTGGGATCTACATGGATGAATTGCACCCGGACCGTGCCCGGCCGGAATTCTGGCGGGCCTTCGCACGCGGAGCGCGCGGGGCGCAGATTGCGCCGCTTGGCGGGATCAGGGATCGCTCCTGCCTTGCGCTGACGGCAGAACGGATGCGCGATGACCCCGAATTCCGCGAGATCGCGCACAGGTTCATGCGTGAATTCGATCATGTCATGGCGCAGCTCGAACCCGTTGTCGATGACATCCAGATGGCGGCCCTCGCCGAGACTCGCTCGGCGCGCGCCTTCATGCTGATCGGTCGGGTCAGCGGGGTTTTCTCGCGCTGATCGGGCTTTGACGCAGCGTGACTGGTAGGGGCCGCAGTAGCTAG
>SLKB01000267.1 GCA_007134805.1 Paracoccaceae bacterium | reverse complement strand
TCTCGGCCGTCCAGGCGGCCTGCAGCAGGAAGGCCTCGCGCTCGGCCTCGGCTGTGCAGCGGAAGGGCTTGCCAGTGACGAACTGGAAATGATGCACCAGCTCATGCACCAGCGTGTCGCTGCAGGATGCGATCTCGAAATCCTCGGCAAGCAGCATCAGATGCGGCACATAGAGCGCGATGATGCAGTCCTGCCCCTGATAGCCGCCGACACGCTGCGCGCAGAAGATGTAGTTCAAGGTAGCACGCGGCATCAGCGCGAAGGCCGGAAGCGCGATGTCGGCCGGATAGTCGGTGCGCGCCACGATCCAGGCCGCGATTGCCTGCGCCTGCGCGAGGAAGGCGACGGGCGGGACCGGATCGAACCCGGGCCCCGGCGGCGTCGCGATGTCGAGGGGGAAGTCCTCGGCGACAAGCGCGGCTTGCGGGTCGGCCGAGGCGCTCATGGCCGAGAGGGACAGGACAGCGATCACCGCCCCCCACCGAGAGACCGGGCGGGTCGCGTTGCCGGGTCGCATGTCAGAGCCCGGCCTCGGCGGCGATCTGCGCGGCGGGGCGGCGGGCGCGTTCGGTGGCGGATTTGAGCTGCCCGCAGGCGGCCATGATGTCTTCGCCGCGCGGAGTGCGGATCGGGCTCGCGTAGCCTGCCTTGTGGACGATATCGGCAAAGGCCTCGATCCGCGCCCAGTCCGACCGCTGATAGGGCGCGCCGGGCCATTCGTTGAAGGGGATGAGATTGATCTTGGCGGGGATGCCGGCGATCAGCTGCACCAGCCGCCGCGCATCCGCGTCGCTGTCATTCACACCCTTCAGCATGACGTATTCGAAGGTGATCCGCTCGGAATTCGACAGGCGCGGATAGTCGCGCAGCGCATCGAGCAAGGTCTTGATGTTCCAGCGCTTGTTGATCGGCACGAGCGTGTCGCGCACCGCGTCCGTGGTGGCGTGGAAGGACACGGCAAGCAGGCAGCCGATTTCCTGCGCGGTGCGCGCGATTTCCGGAACGACCCCGCTTGTCGACAGCGTGATCCGGCGGCGCGAGATCGACAGCCCCTCGCCGTCCATCACCACTTTCATCGCATCGCGCACATTGTCGAAATTGTAGAGCGGCTCGCCCATGCCCATGAGCACGACATTGCTCACCAGCCGCGATTCATTGCGCGGTGCGCCGGGCTGGGGCCATTCGCCCAGATCGTCGCGCGCCACCAGAACCTGACCGACGATTTCGGCGGCCGTGAGATTGCGCACCAGCCGCTGGGTGCCGGTATGGCAGAAGGAACAGGTGAGCGTGCAGCCAACCTGGCTTGAAATACAAAGGGTTCCGCGGCTTTCTTCAGGTATGTAGACAGCCTCGACCTCATGCCCGCCAGCGATGCGCAGCAGGTATTTGCGCGTCCCGTCATCCGAGATCTGGCGCGTCACGACTTCCGGGCGCGCGATCTCGAACGCGTCGGCAAGTTGCGCGCGATAGCCCTTGGCGAGATTGGTCATCGCCTCGAAATCCTGCGCGCCCCAGTGGTAGATCCATTGCCAGATCTGGCCCACGCGCATCTTTATCTGCCGCTCGGGTGTGCCGATCTCGGCCAGCGCCTCGGCCAGGTGCGCGCGCGTCAGCCCCACCAGATTGCGACGCCCGCTCTGGGGCAGCTTGCGGGGCAGCGTCATCATCTCGGGCGTGATCGCAGTTGTCTGGCGCATTGGGGGCTCGTTTGCTTGCATGCGGGTCATATAGCAAATCCGTCCGGGATTGACACCCCGGACGGTCGGCAAGAGCGGGTTTCGTGCAGCGTGCGGCGATCAGTCGGCGCAGTTGCGCGCGGCCTCTTCGGTCGCTGCGGTGAAGCCGAAGAGCGAGAAAGTGTCGCGCGTCGTGGTCCCGCGGGCCGAGCGCGCGGTCAGCACTGCCTCGGCGCCCGCGCGCATTGCCGCAAGCAGGCGCGCGTCTTCCTCGGGAGAGCCGGCCCAGGCCCACTGGCCATCAACGAAAAGCTGAAATTCGTTCGACCCGATCTCGACATCGACCGTGGAGTCGCCCGCGAACGGGTAGCCGCCCGTGAAGCTGATCTCGGGGGTGCTGCGATCCGGGCGATAGGTGGCGAAGAGCAGGATATCGCCGCGCCGCACCTGCACAGGCTGGCCATCGCGGGTGTTCACTGTCTCGCGCGGGGCCGAGACGGCCCAGCATTCCTTCGGGCTTTCCTCGACGAAGACGCTCCAGTCCGTGTCAGCCGCGACGCGGTTGGTGCTTTCCTGCGCCTGCACGCCCGAGGAGAGCGTCATCACCAGCGCGGCAATGCCAAGCGGTGCCCCGAATTGACCCAAAGATGCCATCTGCTTCATGCCTCCGATTGACCCGGTCGTTTTTTTGCGTCACCCAAGAAATCGCGCGGGCAACGGCTGAACCATGGGCAAGTCTTAGCCGCAGCGCCTTGAAAATTCAAAGCCCCCTTGGCAAGAAATCGCGCAGCCGTGAGCGGGCGTGCGATGGGAGTGATCAAATGAGCAACAAGCCGCCGATGGCCGAGCGGATCGATACGGGCGCGGCACCGCTGGTCGAGATCTGGCGCGGTGATCTGTGCGAAAGCGTGCATCACGGGCATGCGGTGGTTGTGCGCGACACAGGCGAGATGGTCGCGTCCTTCGGCAATCCCGAGGCGCTGATCTATCCGCGATCAAGCTGCAAGATGCTCCAGGCGCTGCCGCTTCTCGAAAGCGGTGCCGGGCGCGATCTGACGCCCGCGCATCTGGCACTGGCCTGCGCCTCGCATCAGGGGGCGCAGGCGCATGTGAGCCGCGTGGCGCGGTGGCTCGCGGATCTGGGGCTTGGCGAGCCCGATCTGCGCTGCGGCTGCCAGGAGCCGCAGGATGTCGCCGAACGCGACCGGCTGATCCGGTCGGGCGCGCGCCCCTCGCAATTGCACAACAATTGCTCGGGCAAGCATGCGGGGTTCGTGATGCTCAACCAGAGGCTTGGCGGTGATGCGGATTACGAGCGGCCCGACCACCCCGTGCAGCAGGCCGTGCGCACGGCCTTCGAGGAAGTGACCGGGATGCCCTCGCCCTGCTACGGGATCGACGGCTGCTCGGCGCCGAATTTCGCCACGCGGCTGTCGGCGCTCGGGCGCGCGATGGCGCAGTTCGCGGCCGCAGATGCGCAGGGCGGCGCCCGGGCAAGGGCAATGGTGGCGCTGCGCGAGGCGATGGCGCGCCACCCCGATCTTGTCGCGGGCGAGACGCGCGCCTGCACCGACCTGATGCGCGCATCGGGCGGGCGCGCCATGGTCAAGACCGGGGCCGAGGCGGTGTTTGTCGCGATCCTGCCGCAGGCGCGGCTCGGGATCGCGCTCAAAATCGTCGACGGGGGCATGCGCGCAGCCGAGGCCGCGATAACGGGGCTACTCATCCGACACGAGGTGCTGTCGCGCGAGGACCCGGTGGTTGCGCGCTATCTGGGCCCCATGCACAACCGTCGCGCGATCCCCGTGGGCGCGACGCGGCTGGCCGAGGGGTTCGCGTGACGCGCCCCGGCGCGGGCTCGCGCGCTTGCACCCGCTGCAGCAACATCGTAGCGTCGCGGCGGCACGCGTGATCAAGGAGGAACGCCATGACCGAAACCCATCCCGGCTTTGATACCTTGCAGATCCATGCCGGCGCCCGGCCCGACCCGGCGACGGGTGCCAGGCAGGTTCCCATCTACCAATCGACCGCCTTCGTGTTCCGCGATGCCGATCATGCCGCCGCTCTCTTCAACCTGCAGGAACTGGGGTATATCTATTCGCGCCTGACCAACCCGACAGTGGCAGCCCTGCAGGAACGCATGGCCACGCTTGAAGGGGGGGCGGGGGCGGTCTGCTGCAGTTCTGGTCATGCGGCGCAGATCATGGCGCTGTTTACCCTGATGGCGCCGGGGATGAACATCGTGTCGTCAAACCGGCTCTATGGGGGGACGGTCACGCAATTCAGCCACACCATCAGGCGTTTCGGCTGGCAGGCGAAATTCGTCGATTTCGATGATCTCGACGCGGTCGAGGCCGCCATTGACGACAACACCCGCGCGATCTTCTGCGAGTCCATCGCCAATCCCGGCGGGTACATCACCGATCTCGATGCGATCGGGGCACTTGCCGACCGGGTGGGCCTGCCGATGATCGTCGACAATACGACCGCTACCCCGTATCTGTGCCGCCCCATCGAGCATGGCGCGACACTGGTCGTGCATTCGCTGACCAAATACCTGACCGGCAACGGCACCGTGACCGGGGGCTGCGTCATCGATTCGGGCAAGTTCGACTGGTCGGCAAGCGGCAAGTTCCCTGCCCTGTCAGAGCCCGAGCCCGCCTATCACGGGCTGAAATTCCATGAGACCTTCGGCCCGCTCGCCTTCACCTTCAACGCGATCGCCATCGGGCTGCGCGATCTGGGCATGACGCTCAACCCGCAAGCGGCGCATTACACCCTGATGGGGATCGAGACGCTGTCGCTGCGCATGCAGCGCCATTGCACCAATGCGGTCAAGGTCGCCGAATGGCTGGAGCGGGACCCCCGCGTGGCTTATGTCACCTATGCCGGGCTGCCGTCTTCGCCCTATTACAAGCGCATGGACCGGATCTGCCCGAAGGGCGCCTCGTCGCTTTTCACCTTCTCGCTCAAGGCGGGCTATGAGGCCTGCGTAAAGCTGATCGACAATGTCAATCTGCTGAGCCATGTGGCCAATCTCGGCGATACGCGGTCGCTGATCATCCATTCGGCCTCGACCACGCATCGGCAACTGACCGAGGCGCAGCAGATCGCCGCCGGGGCTGCCCCCGATGTGGTGCGCCTGTCCATCGGGCTTGAAGATGCGGAAGACATCATCGCCGATCTCGATCAGGCGCTGACGAAGGCTGTGGCCTGAATGTGGCGCGCCACGTGCCTTGCCGTGGGCGGTTTTCTGCCCTTGCCGGGCAGTTCGGGGTTTTGTGACTAACCCCTTTTCAAGAAGCTGTGCTAAAGGCACGATATGATACCGAATTTTGCCCTTGGCCTGACAAATGACGGCATCACCATCTGGCAGCGCGGCCGGGATGGGTGGCTGCGTCTGGGGGCAGTGCCTGTGGATGCGCCCGATCTGCATGCGCAGATGCAGGATCTCAGCGCGACCGCGGCCAGCCTCGCGCCCGAGGGGATCGCAACCAAACTGGTGATCCCGGACGAGCAGATCCTGTATTGTGACCTCGAGATCACAAGCTCGACCACTGACGAGCAGGCCGTCGAGATCCGCGCGCTGCTCGATGGGCGCACGCCCTATCCGGTGAATGAGCTTGATTTCGACTGGACGGGCTCGGGCGCGCGCGTGCGCGTGGCCGTGGTCGCGCGCGAGACCGTGATCGAGGCCGAGGAATTCGCCGAGGAACATGGGCTCAACCCGGTCTGCGCGGTTGCCGCGCCGGAAGCGGACCGCTTCCCGCGCGAGCCGTTTCTGGCGCTCACCCGCACGGGCCGGCGGCTGCTGCCCGACCCCTCGGCCCTGCGCCGCGATACTCAGGTCCTGCGCGAGACTGGCCATGTCACCGTCGCTTCGCCCGCGCCTGAGCCTGAGCCGACGGTCGGACATGACCTCGCACCCGATGCGCCGCAGGATCCCGAACCGCGAGCCACCCCGCCCGCCGATGCGCCGGAAGCCGACGGCCCCGCGCCCAAGGCTGCGAAGACGATCACGGGTTCGAACACGCATTTCGTCGAAGTTATGCAGGCGCGGCTGCAAGCGGCAAGCGCTGCACCGACATCCGAACCGCCGGATCGCTTGGACGATCTCGATGGGGCCACCGACACCGACACGCCCTTCCGCTCGCGCCGCGCCAGCACGCCGGAGGCGCGCCGCCCGCCGCCCTCGCCGCCCCCGAGCGCGGCCGATCCTGCCG
>SLKB01000188.1 GCA_007134805.1 Paracoccaceae bacterium | reverse complement strand
GCCTGCTCGGTCGCGCCGGCATTCGAGGTCATGATCAGGATCACATTGCGGAAATTCACCGTTCGGCCGTTATGGTCCGTCAGTTGCCCGTGATCCATGACCTGCAGCAAGATGTTGTAGACATCCGGATGTGCCTTTTCAATCTCGTCGAGCAGGAGCACGCAATGCGGGTGCTGATCTACGCCATCTGTCAGCAAGCCACCCTGGTCAAATCCGACATAGCCCGGGGGCGCACCGATCAGGCGCGAGACCGCATGTTTCTCCATGTACTCGGACATGTCGAAACGCAGGAGTTCGACACCCAGAATATCAGCAAGCTGCTTCGCAACCTCGGTCTTGCCGACCCCGGTCGGTCCGGCGAACAGGTAATTGCCGATGGGCTTTTCGGGCTCGCGCAACCCGGCGCGCGCCAGCTTGATCGCTGATGACAGCGCCTCAATCGCCAGATCCTGTCCGAACACGACACGCTTGAGCGACGCTTGCAGGTCGCGCAGCATCTCGGAATCGTCTTTCGAGACCGTTTTTGGCGGGATCCGAGCGATCTTGGCGATGACTGCCTCGATCTCCTTGGGGCTGATGGTCTTGCGCCGCTTCGATTCTGTCAGTAGATGCTGCGCCGCGCCCGCCTCGTCGATCACATCGATCGCCTTGTCCGGCAGCTTGCGATCATTGATGTAGCGCGCCGACAACTCGACCGCTGTCTTGATTGCGTCGTTGGTGTAGCGAATCTCGTGATGCTCTTCGAAATAAGGCTTGAGACCCATCAGGATCTTGATTGTGTCCTCGACAGTCGGCTCCACGATATCGATCTTCTGGAACCGGCGCGATAGTGCACGATCCTTCTCGAAATGCTGACGGAACTCCTTGTAGGTGGTCGAGCCCATGCAGCGGAGGTTGCCCCCCTGCAGTGCAGGCTTGAGCAGATTGGAGGCGTCCATCGCACCGCCCGAGGTTGCACCAGCACCAATCACCGTGTGGATTTCGTCAATGAAGAGCACCGCGTCGGGATGGTCTTCCAGTTCCTGGACCACCGATTTCAGCCGCTCCTCGAAATCGCCCCGATACCGGGTGCCGGCCAGAAGAGCGCCCATGTCGAGCGAATAGATCGTTGAATTCGCAAGGATATCAGGGGTATCGCCCTCGACGATCTTCTTGGCGAGCCCTTCGGCTATTGCAGTCTTGCCCACACCTGGGTCGCCTACAAGCAACGGATTGTTCTTGCGGCGGCGGCAGAGCACTTGGATGCACCGCTCCACTTCAGAGCCACGCCCGATCAGCGGATCGACATCGCCCTTGCGCGCCTTGGCGTTGAGATCAACGCAATATTTCCCCAGCGCGGTTTCCTTGGCCTTCTCGTCACTTTTCACTGTTTCGGCCTCCTCCTCGTCGGCTCCGGATACGGGGCGCGATTCGGAATAGCTGGGGTTCTTTGCCACACCATGGGCGATGAAATTGACCGCGTCGTAACGGGTCATGTCCTGTTCCTGAAGGAAGTAGGCAGCGTTCGATTCCCGCTCTGCAAAGATGGCGACCAGCACATTTGCACCGGTCACTTCGTTGCGGCCGGAGCTTTGCACATGGATCGCCGCGCGCTGTATCACCCGCTGGAAGGCTGCAGTCGGCACGGCTTCCGACCCGTCGATATCGGTAACGAGCGAAGAGAGTTCCTCTTCGATGAAGCCTTGCAGGGTCTTGCGCATCTGGTCGAGATCGACATTGCAGGCCAGCATCACGCGACTGGCGTCGGGCTCGTCGAGCAGCGAGAGGAGCAGATGCTCGAGCGTTGCGAATTCGTGCCGGCGGGCATTGGCGAGAGCCAGGGCACCGTGGATGGATTGCTCCAGAGTAGATGAAAAGCTTGGCACGTTGGACGCTCCTGTTCTAAGTGATCGCCGCGGGGGGTACCCTGACGATCAGTCTCGTCGCATAGGATTAAAGTTCGGTTTTATTCGCCGTCCTTCAAGTGTTTTTTCTTCAACTTTGCAGGATCATTCCAATTCCCGCAAGTTTTGCAACTCTAGTGCCTATCGAGATCGCTTAAAATCGATCCTTCCGGGCGCGCAGTGTCGCAAATACCGAGATATCGGGCTGCGCGTCGAACCCGCACCTGCGCTTGAAGTAAGCGTCGCCGGCCAGAAGGAAAGGGTTGGTTGCCTTCTCGAGCGTCAGGGGCGCGATGGCCATCGGCGCGCCGACGTCACGGTCCTTCTCGATCTGCTCGATACGGGCACGAAGGGCGGCATTGTCAGGATCGACGCTGAGCGCAAAGGCCGCGTTGGCCCTGGTGTAGTCATGGCCCGAACAGATCAGCGTGTCGTCAGGCAGGGCCATCAGCTTGCACAGGCTGTCCCACATCTGCGCCGGCGTGCCCTCGAACAGCCGCCCGCAACCAAGAATCATCAGACTGTCGGCAGTGAAGGCGAGCTTGGCGTCGGCGAAGTGAAACGCGATATGGCCGAGCGTGTGCCCCGTAACGTCGATCACGGTGGCCGTGTTCTTGCCGATCGCCACTGTATCCCCTCCGCGTAAGGCGTGATCGAGTCGTGGCAGACGATGGGCGTCTGCCGCCGCTCCCCAGACCTTCGCGCCGTATTCCTCACGCAGCACCTCCACCCCTGCGATGTGGTCATCATGATGATGCGTGATGAGAATGTCACTCAGCCCCTGCCCCGCGGCCGAGAGCGCCGCACGTACAGGTTCGGCGTCGGGGACATCGATGACCGCCACGCGACCAGACTCGATGTCCTGGATGAGATAGGCGTAGTTGTCGGTCCGACAGGGAATTGCTTGCAGTGTGAGACCCATGGGATTTTCCTTGCATTTCGCGATATGAACGACAGTGTGGAACGCCAGAGGCACGGACGCAACCGCACAGGTCGCATGCCGAGGAGACCGCAGCGCGCGGGGGTGAACAGACCAGGGACATCATGCATCACGACGTCTGCGAGTTGCGGGATTTCTACTATACGACATCGCTGGGGCGGGCGGCGCAAAAGGCTATGCGCGACCAGGTGACGGGGTATTGGCCCTCGGTAAAGGGGCTCTCGGTCGCAGGTTTCGGCTTCGCAGTGCCGCTATTGCGTCCCACACTGGCCCAGGCACGGCGAGTGATGGCGCTGATGCCCGCTCAGCAAGGGGTCATGCACTGGCCTTTCGAGGCCGACAATCATTCCGTTCTGGTCGAGGAAACCAGTTGGCCGCTGGCGCAAGACAGTATCGACCGGCTTGTGGTGTTGCATGGCATCGAGACGTCCGAGCGGCCCGCTGCACTGATGGAAGAGGCTGCGCGCGTCCTCAAGCCCGGTGCAAAATTACTGCTGATCGTTCCCAATCGCTCGGGGCTCTGGGCGCGGCGGGACGGGACGCCCTTTGCCTCGGGCCGGCCCTTTTCGCTCGGGCAGATCGAGACCTTGCTCGACGAGCATGGCTTCCGCGCCGAGGGGCATTCCGCGGCGCTGTTCTTTCCGCCACGCAATCGTGCGTCATGGCTGCGCTGGGCGATGATGCTGGAAAACCTCGGGCAGAGACTGTCTCGCTATCATGCGGGCGGGGTGCTGCTTGTCGAGGCGACGCGCATCTCAGATACGCCGCGCCCCACGGGCCTTTCCGTGCGCGAACGCCGCCCGCTACGGATCCTCAACCCCGGGCGCACGCCAGTAGCACGACCGGCCTGGCGCGACCATGCCGCGCGTGATCACCGGTCGCTGCCCCGATGAAAGCTTGCGAATTGCGGGAATCAAGCCCATAACAGGAGCGGCATCTGCTTGAGAAGGGCGAAAAATTCGGTCCTTGGCAGAACCCCGCGAGCGCAGCGTGGCACGCGGCCTCCGCAGATTATCGCTCGTGGTTAAGGAAATCTTCATGCATTCTCACAGAGGCGCGACCAAGGTGGTTGCAGGGTCTCGGGGCCTCTGCTAAACCCGCGCCGATTTCACATGCCGCGTCACTGTCGCATAGATGGCACCAAGGCCAGCGCGAGGCCGAGTGCAGACCAGATGGAAGGGTGGACGTGTCCGAACCAGCTTCGATCTCTTCCGGCATCGCGAACCGCTATGCGACTGCCGTTTTCGATCTCGCCAAGGAAGCCGGTGCGCTTTCACAACTCGAACAGGATGTGGACACGCTTGACGGTGCGCTAACCGAAAGCGCAGATCTGCGCGGCCTCATCACCTCACCCGTCTACACGCGCGACCAGGTCTCGAGTGCGATCGTCGCGGTCGCAACGAAGATGGGCCTGTCGCAGACCATGATCGGGGCGCTGGGCGTGATGGCATCGAAGCGGCGGCTGTTCACCCTGCCCCAGGTGCTGACCGGGTTGCGCCGGATGATCGCGCAGGAAAAGGGCGAAGTCACTGCCGAAGTGACGGCCGCTCATGAGCTGAGCGATGCGCAGAAGTCCGAACTGACGGAGACGCTCAAGGAGCGGATCGGCAAGGAGATTAAACTCAAGTTGACCGTCGATGACTCGCTCATCGGCGGTCTTGTCATCAAAGTGGGCTCGCAAATGATCGATAACTCGATCCGCGCGCAGCTCGCAGCCCTCAAGAACAGTATGAAAGAGGTCGGATAAATGGGTATCCAAGCAGCTGAGATCTCTGCGATCCTGAAAGAGCAGATCAAGAACTTCGGTCAGGATGTCGAAGTCGCCGAAGTGGGCCGCGTGCTCTCGGTGGGTGATGGGATCGCCCGTGTGCATGGCCTCGACAACGTGCAGGCCGGCGAGATGGTCGAGTTCCCCGGCGGTGTGCGCGGCATGGCGCTCAACCTCGAGGCCGACAATGTGGGCATCGTGATCTTCGGCGACGACCGCGGCATCAAGGAGGGCGACACGGTCAAGCGCACCAAGTCGATCGTGGACGTTCCCGTGGGCGACGGGCTGCTGGGTCGCGTTGTTGATGGTCTTGGCAACCCGATCGATGGCAAGGGTGAGGTCAAGGCCTCGGGCCGGGCCGTGGCCGATGTCAAGGCGCCGGGGATCATCCCGCGCAAATCGGTGCATGAGCCAATGGCCACGGGCCTGAAATCGGTCGACGCCATGATCCCGATCGGCCGCGGCCAGCGCGAGCTGATCATCGGCGACCGTCAGACCGGCAAGACCGCTGTGGCACTCGACACGATCCTGAACCAGAAAAGCTACAACGAAGCCGCCGGCAATGACGAGAGCAAGAAGCTTTATTGTGTCTATGTTGCCATCGGGCAGAAGCGCTCGACCGTCGCGCAGCTTGTAAAGAAGCTCGAGGAGAGCGGCGCGATCGATTACACGATCGTCGTCGCCGCGACCGCATCGGACCCGGCGCCCATGCAGTTCCTCGCGCCCTATGCTGCGACTGCCATGGCCGAGCATTTCCGCGACAATGGCCGTCACGCGCTGATCATCTATGATGACCTGTCGAAACAGGCTGTCGCCTACCGCCAGATGTCGCTCTTGCTGCGTCGCCCGCCGGGGCGCGAGGCCTATCCTGGCGACGTGTTCTACCTGCACTCGCGCCTGCTGGAGCGGTCTGCCAAGCTGAACGAGGATCATGGCGCAGGCTCGCTCACGGCGCTGCCGATCATCGAGACCCAGGGTGGCGACGTGTCGGCCTTCATCCCGACCAACGTGATCTCGATCACCGATGGCCAGATCTTCCTTGAAACCGAGCTTTTCTATCAAGGCGTCCGCCCTGCGGTGAACACGGGTCTGTCGGTGTCACGTGTGGGCTCTTCGGCCCAGACCGATGCGATGAAATCGGTCGCGGGTCCTGTCAAGCTGGAGCTTGCGCAGTATCGCGAGATGGCGGCTTTCGCACAGTTCGGCTCGGATCTCGACGCCTCGACCCAGCGGCTTCTCAACCGCGGCGCGCGCCTGACCGAATTGATGAAGCAGGGCCAGTATTCGCCCATGACCAATGCCGAGATCGTCTGCGTGATCTTCGCAGGCACCCAGGGCTATCT
>SLKB01000268.1 GCA_007134805.1 Paracoccaceae bacterium | reverse complement strand
GCGATCAAGCACCTAGAACAGGTTGCCCTGATCGGGCAGTGGCGTATCCTTCGATGGGTTGGAGGCGCGCGCCGGTTTCTGGGGCAGCGCCGTGAGGCGCGAATCGGCGAATTCGATGCTGAGTGTTTGGGCAGCCCCGGCCGCGCGGGCGGTGGTGAGCACCTGTTCACTTTGGTCGCGGACCACTGCATAGCCGCGTTGCAAGGTGGCCGGATAGCCCAGTGACTGGCGCAAGCGCTCGAGCGCCGCCAGACGGGCGTCCTGCGCAGTTATCTGGGTGCGGATCGCGCGCTCTGCGCGGGCCGCGCGATCCTCCAGCCGCTCGCGCGCCTTGTCCATCTCCAGCCGGATCGCTGACGGCCGAAGGCCAGCGGCGAGGCTGCGCAGATCCTGCGCCTTCGCGCGCAGGGCCGCGCGCAGACTGCCGGGAAAGCGTTCCGCCCACAGGTCGAAGCGCTGCCGGGCAGGCGCGAGCAATGTCTCGGCTCTCGGAAGGGCACGGCTCAGATCGTCCAGGCGCTGACGGCGCAGCGCCAGCGATTGCGCCCCGCCCCGGATCAGCCGCGCCTGCAGGTTGGCGAGTTGCGCGCACAGTTCGGCGTGCACGGGCACGGCAATCTCGGCCGCGGCGCTGGGCGTGGGTGCGCGCTGGTCGGCGGCGTGGTCAATCAGCGTCGTGTCAGTCTCATGCCCAACGGCCGAAATGAGCGGGATCGCGCTGTCCGCCGCGGCCCGCACGACGATCTCTTCGTTGAAGCCCCACAGATCCTCGATCGAGCCGCCACCGCGTGCGACGATCAGCAGGTCCGGGCGCGGGATCCTGCCCCCTTCGCGCAGCGCATTAAACCCGACAATGGCGCGCGCAACTTCTGGCGCGCAGGCCTGCCCCTGCACGGCGACCGGCCAGACCAGCACATGCACGCCGAACCGGTCACGCAAGCGGTGCAGGATATCGCGGATCACCGCGCCCTGTAGCGAGGTGATCACCCCGATCACCCGCGGCAGCACAGGCAGTGGGCGCTTGCGCTCGGTTGCGAACAACCCTTCGGCCGCGAGCGCGGCGCGGCGCTTCTCGAGCATTGCCATCAGCGCGCCCGCGCCTGCGGGTTCCACACTCTCGATCACAAGCTGGTATTTCGACTGCGGCGCGAAGGTCGTCAGCCGCCCCGTGGCGATCACCTCCATCCCTTCTTCGGGGCGCACGGTCATGCGCGCGACCTGACCCTTCCAGCTCACTCCGGCAATCACGGCGCGGTCGTCCTTGAGGTCGAAATACATATGCCCCGTGCGCGCAACCACGACGCGCCCGACCTCGCCACGGACACGCAGGCGCCCAAATTCGCCTTCCAGCACCCGTTTGACAGCGCCCGAGATTTCCGAAACCGAGAATTCGGGCGTGTTACGGGCGGGCTCATCGATCAGATCCATGCGCTCCCTTCCGCTTGTCATGCTCCTGTAGCCACCCTAGAACGCGCAGGCGACAAGGCCAAGAGAGGGCACGTTATGAATATTCTGGTTCTGGGAAGTGGCGGGCGTGAACACGCGTTGGCCTGGGCGATCTCGCAGAACCCGAAATGCGACCGACTGATCTGCGCGCCTGGCAATGCCGGAATGGCGGAGATCGCGGATTGCGCTGATCTCGACATCACCTCTGGCAGTGCCTTGATCGGGTTCTGCGAAGCAGCTGCGGTCGATTTTGTCGTGATCGGCCCAGAGGCGCCACTCGCTGCCGGTGTCGCCGACCGGTTGATCGAGGCCGGGATTGCGTGTTTCGGGCCCACGGCTGCAGCCGCGCGGCTGGAAGCCTCGAAAGTCTTCACCAAAGAGATTTGCGCGGCTGTCGGTGCGCCGACCGCCGCCTATGCCCATTTCACCGAGCTTGCCAGCGCAAGGGCTTATGTCAAGGCGCAGGGGGCGCCGATCGTGATCAAGGCCGATGGCCTTGCCGCAGGCAAGGGCGTCATCGTCGCCGAGACCGAGGCCCACGCGTTCGCAGCCCTAGACGACATGTTCGCGGGTGCCTTCGGCTCTGCAGGCGCCGAGGTCGTGATCGAGGAATTCATGACCGGCGAAGAGGCGTCCTTCTTCGTGCTCGTGGATTGCGAGCAGGTCCTGCCTATCGGCACTGCGCAGGATCACAAGCGCGTTGGCGCAGGCGACACCGGCCCCAATACCGGCGGAATGGGAGCCTATTCGCCAGCGCCGGTGCTGACAGATGCGGTCGCGCAGCAGGCTCTCGACCAGATCATCCGGCCGACCATGGCCGAGATGGTGCGCCGCGGGACACCGTATCGCGGGGTGCTCTATGCCGGGTTGATGATCAAGGACGGCGCGCCGCGGCTCGTCGAATACAATGTCCGTTTCGGAGACCCCGAGTGCCAGGTCCTGATGATGCGGCTCGGCGCGCAGGCGCTCGATCTTATGTTTGCCTGTGCTGAAGGACGGCTTGATGAGATCGCCGTCAACTGGGCCGAAGACCATGCGCTGACCGTTGTGATGGCGGCACAAGGCTACCCGGGCCGCTACAGCAAAGGCAGCGAGATCCGCGCGCTGGCGGTGTGCCCGGAAGACAGCCACCATATGGTGTTTCACGCCGGAACCCGGAATGACCAAGGCCGCGTGCTGGCCGATGGCGGGCGGGTACTGAACGTCACGGCGCGGGCCGAGACGCTCACAGGCGCGGCCGAGCGCGCCTACGCGATGGTAGCGAAGATCGACTGGCCAGAGGGGTTTTGCAGGCCCGATATCGGCTGGCGGGCCTTGCGCGACACGACCTGAGTGTCAAAGGGCCTGCGTCAGGGGGGCTCGTCGCGCCTTCAGGGGAATGTGCTGGTCAAAGCGATCTTGGGCAGGCGTCCCAGGCTGTCCGTCGTGACATCGGCAATCGGACACAGGCCCAAACCCACGCCACGATCGAGCAAGGCGCGGGCTCGGGAATGTTCGACCCTACCGCCTACCTTACAATCAATTCCGCGTGGAGCGCACCCGCCGCGTTGACGCTGTTGAGAATGTCGATCATGTCTCTGGGCGAGACCCCGAGCGCGTTCAGCCCGGCCACGACTTCGGAGAGCGAGGTCCCTCCCCTGACTTCTGCAAGGCCAGTGCCCGGCGCATCTTCGATGCCAACTCGAGTCCTCGGCACGACAACAGTCTCGCCTTCCGCAAACGGATTGGGTTGCACGACGAGAGGTTCCTCCTCGACCCTCAGAGTCAGCCCGCCCTGCGCTACCGCAACCCGGCTGATGCGCACATCGGCGCCCATCACGATCGTTCCGGAGCGCTGATCGACGACAACACGGGCCCGGGTCTGCGGCGCGACGCGCAGGTTTTCGATACGCGCGAGAAGGTGTGCGGGTGAAGATGTACCGGCCCGTGCCAGATCGACAACAACCGTGCCCGAATCGATCATCGTAGCGACGCCTTTGGAGAGATTGGAGTTGATCACATGCTCGATCTGGTGTGCGGTCGAGAAATCCGGGAAGCGCAGCGCGAGACGAAGCCGTGTCAGGCTGCTGAGATCGAACTCGACCTCGCGCTCGACGCGTGCGCCAAGTGGGATGCTGCCAGAGGTCGGAACCCCGCGCGTTTCGCGCGCAGCCTGACCCTCGGCCGCGACACCGCCGGAAATGACGGTACCCTGCGCCACCGCATAGATCTGACCATCCGCCCCGTTGAGCGGTGTCATCACCAGCGTTCCGCCCAGCAGACTGGAGGCATCGCCGATCGCGGAGACGGTAACATCGATCCGTGCACCTGCTCTTGCAAAAGGCGGAAGCGTCGCCGTGACGATGACAGCGGCCACGTTCCTGGGACGGAACTGCTCGCCGGTCACGTTCACGCCGAGGCGTTCGAGGATGTTGGACATGATGTCTTCGGTGAAGGGCGAGTTGCGGATGCCATCGCCGGTTCCATCAAGACCGACGACCAGGCCGTAGCCCAGCAGATCGTTGCCACGGACACCGTCAAACTCAACCAGATCCTTGAGGCGAACCGAAGCCTCGGTCGCCGTGGCAACCAGCATCACTAACGCGAAGACCTGGAGAAGGAAGAGCCGGAACTGCTTCATCTGAGATACTCGGTCAGCGACAGCCGGGACAGGCGCGCGGTCAGCATGTAGATCCTGTCGAGCTGCGCCATGGCGGCCTCGAGTTTTGTTGCCGTGTCGTAGGGGTCGGCTTCGAGCATCTCGGCTTTGGCAATCGTCGAGGCCGCGTTTTGTGCTTCAGCCTCGCTGGAGATGCGCGCGGCCCGTGCTTCTTGCAGCCCGATCTTCGCACTGAGCTGGATCAGCCCGTCACCGGCACTTTTCATCATTGTGAATACGGGCCGCAGGAGCGCGATTTCCTGGTTCGGGTCTGCGGCGAGCACGCCCGCTTCGACGATGGCGCCCTTCGCGAAGGCGGCCAGGGTTGTCCGCAGCGCGGGATCCCGGCCAGTCACGTCATGCGCCACTGTCTGTCCCGGAAGAAGCTCGAGGGGCTGTGGTGTGATGGCGCCCCGGCTGAAGCCCGGATTGTCGAACCCACCGCCCACTGCGAACCAGTCGTCGATGATCTGGCCGACCGCAGCGGCATCGGCATTGGCGGGAATGATGCTGACCAGCTCCTGCAGGATCGCCTCGGCATCTGCGACAGCCGGCCGATCGCCATCGACACCCGCGAAGATTGAGCGGCCCGCGAACGATGTGTTGAGCGCGCCAATCGTGTCGGTAAAGCTCTCATTCATGCTGCGCGCCAGCAATTTTGCGGCTTGTGGCATCGGGTTCTGATCGAAGGTCGCATAGTCAGTCATGTGGCTGATTGTATGTCTGGTGATAATCTCCAGGGCAGATTGCTGTGCACCGAGGAAAATTTTCGAGAATTCGGCGTTCGCCTTCGCCGTTTCAGAGGTCCTGATCATCTTCGTCAGGTGCGAAACGACGGAAAAGTCGCCCTGCACGCGTTTCCCCTGATCGACGACCCGGCCGGTCGACAGTTCGCTCGAGAGCCGCTTGATGTCGCCTGACAGGGCCGACCCGTTTCTGCGCAGCATCAACTGTTGCGCCATATCACCCAAACCCTGTGGGACCATCTTCATATCTCCAGTAATGTGCGCAGCATCATGTCTGCTGTCGAAATGACCCGCGCGTTTGCCGCATAGGCCTTTTCAAGAAGGAGAAGCCTGCTCAGTTCCGCGTCCGTATCCACGCCATAGGTGGCCAGTTCCTCAGCGAGCATCTCTGAGCGGACCGTCGCCGTTGTCAGGGCGCGCTCTGCGTCCAGTCGTCTTGTGGAGATCTCGGAAAGTAGGCCGGCTGCGTGCTCATGCAGTGTGAGACGCGGGCCGGGCGTGTCAGTAAGGGCGACCCGATCCTGGAGCACATTCTGAAGCCTGCGCAACTGCGCATTCTCCCAGGTCGGGCTTGGGACCGCGGCCTCCAACCCGGACTGGATCTTGCGCAGGTCTTGCGGATCCTCCGGGTTTATGCGCGGGGTCAGCGTCAGAAGGGTTGAAATGCCCGTGCGATCAGCGGGGATAGCAACAAGCCCGTCAAGTTCGAACAGGCCGAAGTCGTTTGGGCCGAGGGTCGGGTCCGCGCCTTCGCCTGCGAAGCTCTCGACGATCGTGCTGGTGAGGTCGTCGAGTTTCTTCTGCGCGGACACTGTCGCTGCGTCACGTATCTCGAAATTGGCGCCGAGCCGGCCCGTGGAATAGAGCATACTGCTCGCCGGGACATCGCGACCATTGAGTGTCAGCCCCGAAAGCCCCCCATTGGCACGCGTTTCGGACGGATCCGGTGCGACCGTCCGGGTGAAGCCGAATTCCGACGCAGTTCGATCGACGAGTATGCTACCATCGGCGGCCAGCAGCATCACCGCGCCATGCTCGCGCGCGATCTCGCGCAATGGGACGATCTCTGCCGTCTCGTCGATCAGGCGTTGGCGCACATCCATCAG
>SLKB01000345.1 GCA_007134805.1 Paracoccaceae bacterium | reverse complement strand
TTTCGAGCGCGATGGCAATCTGCAGGATCATCGCCTTGACGGGCGCGACCTGCAGCGGGCGCTGGCGCTGGATGCGCCAGACCTCATCGACAAGCCGGCCGAGGATGCCCTCAGGGCCGACGGTCTGCAGAAGATGGTGCAGAAGCTGATCGACAACGGGATCGAGCGGGCCCGCATTCACGCGCGCGGCTTCGTTTGCCGTGCCGAGGATCCGGCCGAGATTGAGGGCGAGCACTTGCGTCAGGAAATGCTGCGCGTGTTCATCGGGCAGCCCCGAGTCCACATGCTGCCCCTGATAGATCGCGAGGAAACGCAGCAGATTGAGGCATTCCAGAACCACGAGCCGCTTGTCGGGTGCGCTCAGCGAATTGGCGACCAGCCCCGGCACCAGCCCGGCCGGCTGCGCCCAGTCCGTGCCTGCGAATATGCCGGCCTGATCGAGGGTGACGATCCGATCCTCCAGCGCGGCCAGCCCGTCGGGGCGGCGCATGAGCCGTGCGGCACTGTCGAGCACGCGCCCCTGATAGGCGAGTTTGCCCACAGGCGAGGCCTCTGCCAGCTGGCGCGTCACATGGTCGAAGCTGTTCAGATACGGGGTCAAACTGTCCTGCGGAGAGGTCATCGTCATGGGATCATGTCCTGCTCGACCATCACTTGTAAGGGGCGCCCCAGCCGGGACGCCCATGCATCAGCCTGCGCTAGTGCGGCACCGATTGCAAGATATTGTGTCTCGTAGGCCACAGCGCCCCTAGAGCTGTGACGCGAAAAGCAGCAAGGGCTGCGCTAGACATAGAAATCGAGCTCTTCCTGCGCCTTGAGCAGGTCGCGCAGGCGGTGCGGGTCTTCGCCGAAGAAATACACAAGCCCCCAATGCGTGCCGAAGGCGTTGCGTTTCGTGACTTTGTTCTCCATGGGCGCGGCGAGTTCGTGGAACTCGAAATAGGGGTCGTTCTCGGTCTCTTCGGGGATGGCCAGTTCGCTGACGACGCGGCGGCGCGGATAGACCCCGAAGCAGCCGGCATGACCCTTGGCGTCCGTTACCGGCGTCGGGAAGAAGGCGTCGAGTTCTTCCTGCGTGGCCTTCGGGTCGAAGGCCACCACGAGCCCCTGATAGGCATTGAAGCCATAGGCGCGCTCCATCAGCTCGAAGGCGTTGAAGCCGGGCGGACGATATGCGACCTCGCCGAAATACATCGTGCCGTCGGAGGTCACGAAATATTCAGGGTGGATGAAGCCGAAATCAATGTCGAACACTTCGATCAGCTTCTCGATCTCCTGGGTGATGCGCCCGCGCCATTTTTCCAGCTCAGGCGTTGCGGGCACGAAGACCGAATAGCCAAGCGTCACATATTCCGAGATGTTGAGAAACTGGATCTTGCGGTCCTTGATCCAGGCTTCGACCGCGAACTCCCACCCGTCAAGATGGCTTTCCAGAAGCGCCGGGAACTCTTCATCGGCGATGGCGGCCACATCGTCGGGCGTACGGATCACCCGGTGGCCCAGACAGCCCGCCTTGTCGAAAGCCTTGAAGTGGATCGGATCATTGGGATCGCCGTCAAGCTTCAGGAGGGTCTGGTTGACGCGCTTGAGGAAGCGGATCACGTCGGCCTGGTCCATCGCCTCTTCAAAGATGCCCACGCGGATGCCACCCAGCTGGGCGCGGCGTTTCATCAGCGACTTGTCGCGAAACAGCATCGCCTGACCCAGCAGGCGCGGGTTGTTCTGGACCACGGCGTTGACCGCTCCCGCCCATTCGACGGTTTCCTCGAACAGCGGGATCGCCACATCGACGCCCATTTCCTGCAGACGGTTTGCAAGCTCGAAGGACCGGTCGTTCAGGCGCTCGAAATCCCAGCTCATGAAGGGGATGTTGTTCTGCTTTGCGTACTCCTCGGCCCATGAGGGGGCGACAACGATGTAGCGGCGGTCAAACTTTTCCAGCGCGTCGATACACCGCAGACTCCAGCCCAGAATAGCGACGAATCCCTTTTCGGTGTTGTATTCGTTCATGTCGACTCCTTGCATTCTGCCATGGGCAGGCACATGCCCCCGTGGCATTTCATTTGATCGCAGAAGTATCACACTAGCGCGGTTGATTGCAAATTCAGCAGTATTGAAAAGTATTCTTACGAAGAACCGGCAGGAATCGCCGCTGGAGGCTTCAAATATCGTTTGTCATGGAAAGCATATTCCCCGCAGCCCCTCAGTCATCGTCATGCGTGAGCTCGGGCACGTCATCTGCGCCCGCCGAGCCGCGCCCCGAAAGCGAGGGGTTTTCCATGAAGAAGCGGTGGCAATTGAACAGCCGCGGCCCGGTGTCGGCCTGCGGCAGCACGCGCTGGGCCGGCCCCTCGGGCTGAAGCGCCCAGCTTTGAGCCTCATCGGCAAGATTGGCGGCCATGATCTGGCTGACAATCTGTGATTTCACGGTCGGGTTCAGGATCTCGACCAGAGTCTCGACCCGGCGCGACAGGTTGCGGCCCATCCAGTCGGCCGACGAGATGAAGACGCGCGCCTTATCCGAGGGCAGATCGGCGCCATTGCCGAAACAGATGATCCTTGAATGCTCCAGAAACCGGCCGACGATGGATTTCACGCGGATATTGTCCGACAACCCCTTGATGCCGGGGCGCAATCCGCAGATGCCGCGCACCACGAGGCTGATCTTCACCCCCGCCGCACTTGCGGCATAGAGCGCGTCGATGATGTCCGGCTCGATGATCGAATTCATCTTCGCCCAGATCGCGGCCGGGCGGCCGGAGCGCGCGACCTCGGCTTCTGCCGAGATCAGCTCCAGCAGGCGGGATTTCTGCGTGAGCGGCGAGATGGCGAGGTTTTCGAGCCTCGCAGGCTCGGCATAGCCCGAGACATAGTTGAACACCCGTGTCGCATCGCGGCCCAGCGCCGGGTCGCAGGTGAACAGCGACAGATCCGTATAAATACGCGCCGTGATCGGGTGGTAATTTCCGGTGCCCCAATGCGTGTAGGTGACCAGCCGGTCGCCCTCGCGGCGGACCACCGCGCTGATCTTGGCATGGGTCTTGTAGTTTACGAACCCGTAGACGACATGGGCGCCGGCACGCTCGAGCCTGCGGGATTGGCGGATATTGGCGGCTTCGTCGAAGCGGGCCTTCAGCTCGACAAGGGCGGTAACGGATTTGCCGTATTCGGCCGCCTCGCACAGCGCGGCCACGATCGGGCTGTCGCGCGAGGTGCGGTAGAGCGTCTGGCGGATCGCCAGCACATCCGGGTCGCGCGCGGCCTGTTCGAGAAACCGCACCACCATGTCGAAGGTCTCGTACGGGTGGTGGAGCAGCATGTCCTTCTGGCGGATCGCGGCGAACATGTCGCCGCCGTGGTCCTGCACGCGTTCGGGCACGCGCGGGGTGAAACTCGGCCAGAGCAGATCGGGGCGTTCATCGATCACCAGTTCCTTCAGGGTCGAGATGCCCATGATCCCGTCGACCTCGATTACATCGGTTTCGGGGACGCCCAGTTCGCGCATGACCACTGCGCGCAGGCCTGCCGGCGCGCCGGCCGAGATCTTCATGCGCACAACTTCGCCGCGCCGGCGGCGCTTCAGCGCGACCTCGAACTCGCGCACCAGATCCTCGGCTTCCTCCTCGACTTCAAGATCGCTGTCGCGCAGCACCGAGAAGGCACAGGACCCCAGCAGCGTGTAGCCGGGAAAGAGGCTGTCCATCTGCGCGAGGATCAGTTGTTCCAGCGGCAGGAAGCGCACGGCATCCCGGGTCAGCCGGATGAAGCGGTTGATCTGTCCGGGGATCGGCACCAGCGCGTTCAGTTCGCGCCCGCGCTTGTCCGCAAGCTTCAGCGCAAGCGAGAAGCCCGCATTCGGGATGAAGGGAAAGGGATGCGCCGGGTCGATGGCGAGCGGCGAGAGCACGGGAAAGACATGCTCCATGAAATAGGCGTCCATCTCCTCTCGATCGAGATCGGTCAGGTTGTGTCGCGACAGGATGGTCAGCTTCGCTTCCTCAAGGAGGGGGCGCAGGGCGCGCCAGACCTCCTGCTGATAGGTCATCAACCTTCGCGCGTCCTCATGGATCAGGACCAGTTGTTCGGCGGCCGTCTTGCCGTCATCGGACGGGGCGGTGTTGCCTGCGCGCGCCAGTTCGCGCAGGCCCGCCACGCGCACTGTGTAGAATTCATCGAGATTGGTCGCCGAAATCGACAGGAAGCGGACACGCTCCAGCAGCGGGACGCGGGGGTTCATGGCCTCTTCTAGGACCCGCCAGTTGAAGGCGAGCCATGAGAGCTCACGATTGAAGAACCGATCCGGCCCTGTCGGATCGAGCGAGTCGATCTCGATGGGCTCGGGGAAGGGCGAGTTCAGAAAATCGGTCTTGCGCGCGTTCACGGTCATGCCTTTGGCGTAGCGGAGCAGGGTTTCAGTCATGTGACAGGGCCGCAAAAGGCCGCGTTTCGAATTTGGTTATGTCGGCTCAGCGCCGTGCGCGCAACATTGTCTCCCCGCTGGCGGACAGGTGCAGCCGGCCGGTCTCGGGGTCGATGTGATACCCGTCAATTTCCCGCAGAGCCTCGGCAAAGGCCCGCTCTTGCGCGCTCAGCGCCTCCGGGCAGGCCATCAGGGTGCTGGCAATCCGCCCGAAGGTGAGGATGCCCCCGTGGCGGCGGTAGGAGCCGATGAGACGGTTGCATCCGACCGATGCGCTGATCCGTCCGTCGGGATAGAAGACAAGCTCGGTGCGCGACGGGAAGAGTGTCGGTGTCTGCCTGATCGCGGTGATCGTCCAGAGCCCTTCGCCAAGGTTCGACGCGGCACGTATCATCTCGCATTCCGACAATTCCGCCCCGTCGATGCGCAGGATTGCCCGGTCGCCCTTCATGTGCACCGAGGTCGAAGGGTTGTTGGCCGCCACATAATAGGCGCCCGAGGCCGCGGGCTGCGGCTGCATTGCGATGATCTGCTCATTGAGCCGCAGGCGGATCTCGTCCGGAGTGAAGCCGAGTTCGATAATCTGGGTGCCGCAGCGCAGCACGGTCGTGGCCCCCATCATCGGAATCCGCAGCGCCCGGATGGCCCCCAGATCGAGATCCCCGGCGTCGGCCTCGATCCCGATCGGCTCGCTCAGCCAGACCACATCCTCCAGCCCGCGCACCCCGACCCTGGCCACGAGGATCGTGTCTTCCGGCACCGAGATGTCGAAATCAAGCGGGCTCTGCTGCCCTTCCGTGCGGCGACGCGTCGCCGCGACCGGATTGTCCTCGGTATCGCTGACATCGATGAGCACGACCGCGTTTTCCGGCATAGAGAGCCGCTCGGGTATGATGATCTGCCCTGTCACTGTGCGCATCTCGGCCCCGGCGTTCTCTGCCATCGCGGCGATGGGCAGGAGCGCAACTAGAAGGGCAGTGATCAGGCGCGTCACGGCGATCTCCGGGGGCAGGGAAGTGGCAATTTGAAAGTATGGGGAGGAGGGGGCTCAGGCAAGGGTGAAACTGCGCCCCGGGGCCGCCTAGCCCCGGTATGCGTGTTCAGGAAGCGCTGTTGCCCTGCGGCTGCGGCATCTGGGCAAGCACGTCGCGCGCAAGCTGCACCGAAATCCTGCGGCGCTGGGCGATCGAGGCCGCGTCAAGCCGCGCCACGAGTTCGCGCGCGGCTGCGAGCGAGCGCTCCATATGCCTGACGAGATAGGGGATCACCTGGCGCGAGATCGACACCTGACGATCCGCGAAGAGCTTGTGCAGCACGGCCGCGAGCAGCGTGTCATCCGGCAGATCGAGCGCCACATGGGCTGTCGCCTGCAGCCGTGAGGCGAGATCGGCGAGCTGGATCCCCCAGTCACGGCTGGGCGCGCGCGCGGTCAGCAGCATCCGCCCCCCCTCGGCAGACAGGATATTGTGCAGGTGAAGCAGCGCGCGCTCTGCCATGGCGTCGCCGGCCACGCGCTCTGCATTGTCGATGGCGAGCGCCGGCATGGGCGCGAGGCGGCGCAGCTC
>SLKB01000052.1 GCA_007134805.1 Paracoccaceae bacterium | reverse complement strand
TTCGGCTCGAAGGAAAAGCAGATCGAGATTCAGGCGAATTTCGTCTCGAAACTGACGGACGCCCTGAACCAGGGCATCGGGTCGCTGGTCGATGCCGATATGGAAGAGGCCTCGGCCAAGCTGCAGGCGCTGCAGGTTCAGCAGCAGCTCGGCATCCAGGCCATGTCGATCGCCAACCAGCAGCCACAGAACATCCTGTCCCTGTTCCGCTAAAGCCAGTCGTCGAGAGCCCCCTCGCGGGGCTCTCGATCTGACATGATCTGACTTTTCAAGAGGGACTCAGAATGAATGCCCATGCTCTGGCCAGCGCCGCCTACGGAAACCCGCGCACGGCTTACAAGGCCCCGCGCGCTGCCGAATACGAGGTCATCGCCCGTATCACCGGGCGTCTGCGCAAAGCCGTAGAAGCTGAATATGCGCCGTTCTCCAAAGTTGCAGAAGCCCTGCACGAGAATCGTCGCCTTTGGGTTGAACTGGCCATCGATCTGGCCAATCCCGACAATGCCTTGCCGCAACAGTTGCGCGTCCAGCTTCTGGGCCTTGCGCAATTCACGATCACCCACACAGCCGCCGTGCTCGAGGGCCGCGCGAGCGCCGAGGTTCTGGTCGATATCAACACAGCCGTCCTGCGGGGGCTATCGGGCAAGGCCGATGTGACATGACCGGCCTCGTTATCCGCCTCGCCCCGTACGAGCGCGTTCTGCTCAACGGCGCTGTGATCGAAAACGGCGACCGCCGCGCGAGCCTGTCGATCCGGACGCCCAACGCCAATGTGCTGCGCCTGCGCGATGCGATCCATCCCGAACAGGCCAACACACCCGTGAAGCGCACCTGCTATCTGGTTCAACTGGTGCTGGCAGGCGACTCCACTCCTGCTGACATGCACCAGCCCCTGATCCGCGCGATCGAGCAGTTGAGCCAGGTGTTCACCGACGCTGACAGCCGCGCGCAGTTGAACCAGGCGACCGCCCATGTCATCGGCGGCGAGCATTACCAGGCATTGAAGGCGCTGCGCCAGCTTATCCCCCGAGAGGCGAGGATCTTTTCCTCGAAAATGGCGTGAGTTTCCAGCCAATTGTGCCGATGTCCGGCATCGCCGGCTGGGCGTTTCTCAACCGCACGCGCGAGCGTCAGGAGGAAACCTTCAACGCAAGTCCCCGGATTGCGTCGGACACTCAGTATTTCCGCGAGAAGATCGGCAAGATCACCTCGGCTGAGGATCTCGTCAAGGATCGCCGCCTGCTGCGGGTCGCCTTGGGGGCCTTTGGGCTGCAGGACGAAATCGACAAGCGCGCCTTCATCCGCCAGATCATCGAAGGCGGAACGGAAGATGACCGCTCGCTCGCCAATCGTCTTGCCGACAAGCGGTTCGGAGCGTTTGCCAAGGCGTTCGGACATCTGGCAAAAGATGCAACCACCGCGATCGCACCCGATCTGATCAACACCGTTGTCTCACAATATCGCGGAATCCAGTTCGAAGTCGCCGTAGGTGAGCAGGACGAGACGATGCGTCTGGCGATGACGCTGGAGCGCGAATTGCCGAAGCTGCAGGACGATTATTCGTCCGACCGCGCGCGCTGGTTTGCGATTCTGGGCAATCCGCCCCTGCGCAAGGTCTTCGAGACTGCGCTTGGGCTGCCGAAGGAATTCGGTGGGATCGATGTCAACCAGCAATTCACCCGGCTGCAGGACGCGGTCAATCGCCGGTTCGGCACGCGGGATCTGGCGGAGCTTTCAGAGCCCGGCAAGATCGAGGAAATTACTCGTCGGTTCCTGGTGATGGCGCAGATCCGCGAGACACAAGCCTCGATCAGCAGCGGCTCGATCGCGCTGACGCTTCTGAGAGGCGGGATCAACTGACGCGGGCAGTTCTGCACACGGTGCGCGCACGCCGTGAGGCTACACCCCGCGCGTGTGAAACAGCAGATTGGCCTGCTCACGCGGATGCCGGACCGAGCGTGGCTGGCGGGTCAGGACCGGACGGCGCGCCTCGTCGCTGCGCCCTTCGGTCGGGTCGATCACCCCGCGCCCCAACGCGCCCAGCAGCGCCGAGTCATCGCGGATCTGCTCTGCGATGACATGTATCACGTCCCCCTCGCGCTGGATGCGGCCCGTCACCCGCAAGAGCCGCCCGCTGATCACCGCGCGGCGGAATCTCTCGTAGACTTTCGGCCAGACCACGATATTGCTCACTCCGGTCTCATCCTCGAGCGTCAGAAAGATTACCCCCGAGGCCGTGCCCGGGCGTTGGCGCGTGATCACCAGCCCGCACAGATCGACCCGGCCGGACACATGCGTCAACTGGTCATGCGCTGTCAGCCCAAGCAGCGCGGGGCGCAACAATTCCATCGGATGCGCCCGCAGCGACAGGCGCATGGACAGGTAATCCTCGACCACCGCCTCGCCCAGCGACAGCGCAGGCAGGCTGACGGGTGGCTCGGTGATTCCCTCGCCATCCATGCCGCTGTCGAATAGCGGCAAGGGTTTGGGCGCACGCAGCGCGCGCACGGCCCAGAGCGCCTCGCGCCGGGCAAGCCCCATGCAGACCAGCGCATCGGCCTCGGCCAACTGCTCCAGCACTGTCGGCCCGACCCCGGCGCGGCGCCACAGGCTTTCGGTGTCCGGATAACCATTGCCGCGCGCGGCCACGATCCAGTCGGCATCCTCTTGTCCCAGGCCGCGGACCTGACGAAACCCCAGACGCAAGGCCAGCGCCCTGTCGGTGCGATGCTCGAGCGTGCAATCCCAGGAGGAGTGGTTGACACAGACGGGGCAGATTTCGACATCATGGTCGCGCGCATCGCGCACGATCTGGGCGGGCGCGTAAAACCCCATCGGCTGCGAATTTAGCAGCGCGCAGGCAAAGGCCGCCGGGTGGTGCCGTTTCAGCCAGGCCGAGGCATAGACCAGCAGCGCGAAACTGGCAGCATGGGATTCCGGGAAGCCGTATTCGCCGAACCCCTCTATCTGGGCGAAACAGGCCTCGGCGAACGCGGGTTCATAGCCCCGCTCGGCCATGCCCGCAAGGAAACGGTCGCGAAAGCCGCCGATGGTGCCCATGCGCTTGAAGGTGGCCAGTGAGCGGCGCAGGCGGTCGGCCTCTTCGGGGGTGAAGCCGGCGGCAACCACGGCGATCTGCATCGCCTGTTCCTGAAACAGTGGCACGCCCAGAGTGCGCTCCAGCACATCGCGCAATGCGCTTGAGGGCAGATGCACGGCCTCCTTGCCCTGACGGCGGCGGATATAGGGGTGCACCATGCCGCCCTGGATGGGGCCGGGGCGCACGATGGCGACCTCGATCACCAGATCATAGAGGCAGCGCGGGCGCATGCGCGGCAGGAAATTCATCTGCGCGCGGGATTCGACCTGAAACACGCCCAGCGCATCGGCACGGCAAAGCATGTCATAGGTCGCCGCATCCTCGCGCGGCAGGGTTTCGAGATTGTAGCGCGGCCCGCCCGCCTCGGCGATAAGATCGAAGCATTTGCGAATGCAGGTCAGCATGCCCAGCGCCAGCACATCGACCTTCAGGATGCCCAGCGCGTTGATATCATCCTTGTCCCATTCGATGACCGTGCGCCCCGGCATCGCCGCATTCTCGATCGGGCAGAGGGCATCGAGCCGCCCCTTGGTGATCACGAAGCCGCCCACATGCTGGCTGAGATGGCGCGGAAATCCCACCAGCTCGGCGATCAGCTGGCGCGTCTGGGAAAGGCGCGGCTCATCAGGGTCCAGGCCCAGTTCGCGCAGCCGTTCCGGCGCGGGCGGGCCGGAATGCCACCCCATCGAGGCCCCGCCCAGCGCCGAGATCACATCCGCCGACAACCCCATCACCTTGCCCACCTCGCGCACCGCCGCGCGCGACCGGAAATGGATCACGGTCGCCGTGAGCCCGGCGCGGTGGCGGCCGTAGCGCGCGTAGATATGCTGGATCACTTCCTCGCGGCGCTCATGTTCGAAATCCACGTCGATATCGGGGGGCTCGCCGCGCGCCTCGGACATGAACCGCTCAAACACCATCGAGATCGTGTCGGGCGGCACTTCGGTGATGCCCAGCGCATAGCAGATCACCGAATTCGCCGCCGAACCGCGCCCCTGACACAGGATCCCCCGTCCGCGCGCGAAGCCGACAATGTCATGCACGGTCAGGAAATAGGCTGCAAAGCCCAGATTGGCGATGATGCGCAATTCCTTGTTCACGCGCGCAATCGTCTGGGGCGACGCGCCGCCCGGATAGCGCCGCCAGAGCCCATCGTGCACCAGTCGCTCCAACCGCACCTGCGCGGGCTCGCCATCGGTGATCTCGTCGGGGTATTCATAGGACAACTCATCGAGCGAGAAGCTGCAGCGAATCGCAATCTCGACGCTGCGCTGCAGCGCGGCCGGGTGGTCGGCAAAGATACGCGCCATCTCGGCCGGGGATTTCAGGCGCCGTTCGGCATTGGGCAGCGCCTGCGCGCCAAGATCGTCGATATGGCAGCCAAGCCGCATGCAGGTTAGCAAGTCTGCCAGCTTGCGCCGCTGCGCGGCATGCATCAGCACGTCGCCCAGCGCCACCATGGGCAGCGCGAGCTTCTGCGCAAGCGCAGCCAGCCACGCGATCCGTGCCTGGTCGCGCCCGTCATAGCCCGGACAGGCGCCAAGGTAGCAGGCCCCCGGATAGCGCCGCGCCACAGCACGGATCCCGGCCAGATCATCCGCCGAAGGATCGCCCGGCGGCAGCGCGATCAAGGCCATGTCCCGTGCGCCGGCCAGCAGATCGGCCTGTTTCAGGTCGCACGCCCCCTTGGCCGCGCGGCCCTTGCCGAGGGTCAGAAGTTGCGACAGCCGCGCATAGCCTGCGCGACAAAAGGGCAGCGCCAGCCAGTCGACCGCGCTGTCCTGCAGCACCACCCGCGCGCCCACGATCAGACGCGGCAGGGGCCCCTCGGCCACGGACAGCGCCGGGCCGGTCTCGGTCTGGCGGCTGGAGGTGTCGATCTGACGATGCGACCGGATATGCAGTGCCTCATCCCGCGCGCGGCCCAGTTCGCGCAGGGCGACATGCGCGCGCACGACCCCGGCCAGCGAGTTGCGATCCGTGATCGCCACGGCCGCAAGCCCAAGCTCTGCGGCGCGCGCGACAATCTCTTCAGGATGCGAGGCCCCTGTGAGGAACGTGAAATTCGACGTCACACATAATTCAGCGTAACGCCGCGAAGCGGTCGAGGGCATGATCCGTCACACAAGATCAACTTGTTTGTTCATGTTTTATTCTATACCGATTCGCTCTGGGCAGCCAGTCTCATCGGGGCGCCGCGGCCTGCGACTGCGCGCCCCGCACTCACGGATCCGCCTCACCGCGCCGGATTCATTGACAGAGCCTTGAGCCGCAGTATACCACCACAAGGGTTCATGACCTCGCACGCCGCGAGCTTGCTGCGAACCTTCGTTCCCTTGCACCTTTGAAACAGTTTTGAAGACATGTCCGGCTACCACTACAAGACCGAGGAGGACTGAGGTTGAATATCCATATCGGATTGCCCGGGCTTTTCCCTAAACTTCTGGAATCATTCTCGAAAACCGATTTTGCCAAGGCGCATTCCGTCGAGGTGCTGTCAACCGTCGCATGGCAGAGACACTTTCTTCCCTTTATCAACTCGAAAAAAGATCTGCTCCAGGATCTGTCGCTGCGCGCGCAGGCCGAAGACGCCCTGGAAGAATTGAGCGATCGTGCAGAGTTCATCATCAGCCAGCATGATCTTCTTGGAAGTCCCGAGGGATGCTTCTTCAAGGACCGGCTACTTCCCTTCACAGAGGCCCGCATCACACGTCTGGTCGATCTCTTCGAAGACAGGCCACTCGAATTTCACGTGATCATCACCAATCAGGTCGATTATTTCAGGCTGACGATCGAACCCTTCATCGAAAAGATGAACAATGCAGCGGCCCTTCAGATCCCGTCCTGGAGCAGCCTCGTCGAAAGAATTCAATCCGCCGCACCCAATGTTGGAATTCATGTCTGGGATTTCGAAAGACCCGATCT
>SLKB01000241.1 GCA_007134805.1 Paracoccaceae bacterium | reverse complement strand
CCCTGCCCTTGCAAGGCCTTGCTGCATGTGGAAAAGGAAAAGCGCAGCCAGGAGATGCCGCCATGCCCGCAATCGTCACGCGTTTCGCGCCCTCGCCGACCGGCTATCTGCATATCGGCAATCTGCGCACGGCGCTGTTCAACTACCTGATCGCGCGGAAGGCGGGCGGCCAGTTCGTGCTGCGGCTCGACGATACGGATGCCGAACGCTCGAAGCAGGCGTATATCGACGCGATCCAGGAGGATCTCGACTGGCTGGGCCTGCACTGGGACCGGATCGAGCAGCAATCGCGGCGGCTCGATCGCTATGCCGAGGCGGCCGACCAGTTGCGCGGGATCGAGCGGTTCTATGAATGCTTCGAGACACCCGCCGAGCTGGATCTGAAACGCAAGAAGCAGCTCAACATGGGCCGCCCGCCCGTATATGACCGCGCGGCACTGGGCCTTGATGCGGCGGCGCGCGACAAGCTGCGTGCCGAGCGGGCGGGCTATTGGCGCTTCCTGCTCGAGCGGGCGCGGATCGTGTGGCAGGATGGGATCCTCGGGCCGATCTCGATCGATGCGGCGAGCGTCTCGGACCCGGTGCTGATCCGCGCGGATGGGCAGGTGCTCTACACGCTCGCCTCGGTGGTGGATGATATCGACATGGGCATCACCCATATTGTGCGCGGGTCGGACCACGTGACCAACACCGCCACCCAGATCCAGATCATCGACGCGCTCGGCGGCACGGTCCCGCATTTCGCGCATCACTCGCTTCTGACCGGCGCGCAGGGCGAGGCGCTGTCGAAGCGGCTGGGGACATTGTCGCTGCGCGATCTGCGCGCGCAGGGCGTGACGCCGGCCGCACTTCTGTCGCTGATGGCGCGGCTGGGCTCCAGCCAGCCGGTCGAATTGTGCCGGAGCCTCGACGAGATCGCCGCAGGGTTCGAGCTGGAGAATTTCGGCGCGGCGCCCACGAAATTCGATGCGGCGGATCTCTGGCCGCTCACGCGTGCGGATCTGCAATCGCGCCCCTATGCAGCCGTGGCCGGTGAGATCCGCCGCGTCGGGGTGCCCGATGATCTGGCGCCCCGCTTCTGGGAGATCATGCGCGAGAACATCACCCGGCTTGAGGATCTGGAGGCGTGGTGGACACTTTGCCGTGAGGGTGCCGCGCCCGAGATCGCCCCCGAGGATGATGCCTTCGTGGCCGAGGCGCTCAGGCTGCTGCCCCCGCCCCCTTACGGCCCCGAGGCCTGGGCAGACTGGACCGCGGCGGTCAAGGCGGCGACCGGGCGCAAGGGCAAGGGGCTGTTCATGCCGCTGCGCAAGGCGCTCACGGGTCAGGCCCATGGACCAGAGATGTCGGCGCTGATGCCGCTTTTGCAGCGGGTGCCGGCGCGCGATCTGACCTGAGCCCGGGTCCGACCGGAAAAACCGCGATGCGCGCAAGAGCTGTGCAAGACGCAGCCGAATGCACCGCAAGCGCGCGGCAGGGCGGCCAAAAACCGCCTTCACCCTTCCAATGGGCGGCTTGTGACATAGTTCAGGTCCATTCCGGACAACGGTAGCGCGAGGATGTGACATGAAATGGCTCAAGACGGCAGCGACCTGGACTGTCCTGGTGGTGGGCGTTGTGCTCGGCTGGGCGATCTTCCTGCCGTCGTCGCAACCCGTTCTGGACAGGGTGGGCCTGCTCGGCCCGATGAAAGCCGTCGGCATCCCGGTCGCAGAGGCGCCTGAGACGCGCGGGGGTGGGGGCGGCCCGCCCTTTGGGGGCGGCGGCGGCGCTACCCGGGTGGTCGCGCAGGAAGTCGGGCTTGTCGAATTTGGCGACCGTATCGGCGCGATCGGCACGGCCGAGGCGCTGCGCAGCGTCACGCTGACCCCGGAAGTCGCCGGGCGCCTGGCTGCAGTGCATGTGGCCTCGGGCGATCATGTCGAGGAAGGCACTGTGATTGCCGAGCTGGATGCGGTGTCGCAGCGCCTGGCGGTCGATCGTGCCGAACTGGGCCTGCGCGACGCGCAATCGCGCGCCGACCGGGTGGCCCGGCTGCGCGCGAGCGGATCGGCCACGGAAGTGCAGATCGACGACGCCGATCTTGCCTTGCGCCAGGCCGAGCTTGACTTGCGCGATGCGGAATTCGAGCTTTCGCGCCGCCAGATCATGGCGCCGTTTTCGGGCTGGGTCGGATTGATCTCGTTGGAGCCGGGCAATCAGGTCAGTTCCACGACCGAGATTGCGCGGCTCGACGACCGCTCGCGCCTGCGGATGGATTTCCACATACCAGAGCGGCTGGTCGGGCTGGTCAGTGCGGGCGATGCGTTCAATATCAGCCCCCTGTCGCGCCCCGGCGACGTGTTCGAGGGCGCGATCCGGGCCGTTGACGCACGGGTGAGCCAGGACACGCGCGCGCTGCGGATCCAGGGTGAGATCGACAACAGCGATGACCGGCTGCGCCCTGGCATGGCGTTTCGGGTGACAGTGCTGCTCCCTGGTGAGGACTACCCGGCTATCGACCCGTTGGCGGTGCAATGGGATCGGCGCGGTTCGTTCGTCTGGGCCGTGGATGACGAGAATCGGGCCCGGAGGGTGGCCATCGAGATCGTGCAGCGCCGCGACACGGCCGTGCTGGTGCGCGCGGATCTCGAGGCGGGCGCGCGCGTCGTGATCGAGGGCGTGCAAAATCTGCGCCCCGACGCCGAGGTCGACGTCACCGAGTTGCGCGATCCAATCGAGGCGGGTGATCCGAGTGATCTGGCCCAGCGCGCGGCGGGCATCACCGCGCCGGGCGAAGAAACCGCCCCCGATATCTGACGGAGTGAAGTTCTGATGAGCGAGCCCAATCCTCCCAAGACCGCGCATGACGCGCAGGGCAGCAGCCCCGACGCAGATCAGTTCGACGTCAATGAGGCCGGAAAATCCGGGACAGCGCTTTTCGTGCGTCGCCCCATCCTGGCCTTCGTGCTGAGCGCATTGATCGTCATTGCGGGGCTCGCGGGCCTCTTTGCTGTCGAAGTGCGCGAATTGCCCAATGTCGACCGTCCGGTGATCACTGTCACCACCAATTTCAACGGTGCAGGCCCCGAGACCATCGACCGCGAGGTGACAGGCCGCATCGAGGGCGCGGTCGGCCGCGTCTCGGGGGTGCAGAGCATCTCCTCCAGTTCACGCTTCGGGCGCTCGCGGGTAGTGGCCGAGTTCAACGATTCGACCGATATCGACGTGGCCGCGACTGATATTCGCGATGCAATCGGCCGGATCGCCAATTCGCTGCCCGATGACGCCGATGAGCCGCGCATCGTCAAGGCCGACTCGGATGCGGACGCCGTGATGCGCATCAGCGTCACCTCGCCCACGCGCTCGGTGCAGGATCTGACGCGGCTTGTAGAGGATCAGGTCGAGGATCGGCTGATCTCGGCCCCGGGCGTGGCCGACCTGCAGATTTTCGGCAATCGCGAGGCGATCTTCCGCGTCGATATCGACATGATGGAACTCGCCGCGCGCGGGCTCAACCTTGCGGATCTGCGCAACACGCTGCGCAATGTGTCCTTTGATGTGCCCGCCGGCGCGCTCGCGGGCGAGCGGCAGAGCATTCAGGTGCGCACCACCGCCAATGTGCAGACGCCCGAAGCATTCGAGGCGCTGATCCTGCGCGAGGGCGTGCGACTGGGCGAGGTTGCGCGCGTGTCGCTTGGCCCGGCTCCGGGCGAGACTGTGCTGCGGGCCAATGACGAGACCGGAATCGGGCTCGGGATCATCCGGCAGGCGCAGAGCAACACGCTCGACATCTCGCGCAATGTCTCCGCGATCGTCGAGGAGTTGCAGGGCATCCTGCCCGATGACGTGCGCATCTTCATCACCTCGGACGAGGCGACCTTCGTGGGTGGCGCGATTGTCGAGGTGCTCAAGACGCTGTCGCTCGCGCTCATGATCGTGATCGCGATCATCTTCCTGTTCCTGCGCGACGCGCGCGCGACACTGATCCCGGCCGTGACGCTGCCCGTGGCCCTGATCGGCACGATTGCGGCGATCTATATCGTGGGCTTCTCGGTCAATATCCTGACGCTGCTGGCGCTGGTGCTGGCGACGGGGATGGTCGTCGATGACGCGATCGTGGTGCTGGAAAATATCGTGCGGCGGCGGTCGCAGGGGCTGGGCGCGCGGGCCGCCGCGGTGCTGGGCACGCGGCAGGTCTTCTTTGCGGTCGTCACCACTACGGCGACATTGGCGGCCGTGTTCATTCCGCTGTCGTTCCTGCCCGGACAGGCGGGCGGGCTCTTTCGCGAATTCGGCTTCACGCTTGCGATGGCCGTGCTGTTGTCCTCGCTTGTGGCACTGACGCTCTGCCCGGTGCTTGCAAGCAAGCTCTTGCGCCCCGAAGACCCCAACCCGCCAAGCCCCGGCCCGGTCGCCCGGATGGGGACATGGTTCGCAGCACTTTACGCCCGGACCCTGCACGGCGCACTGGCCATGCCGAGCGCGGTCATCCTTGCAGCAGTGCTTTTCGCGGCGACGGCCCTTCTCGCCGCGCAGTCGATCCGGCAGGAGCTTACCCCGCCCGAGGATCGCGGTGTGGCGCTTCTGAGTGTCACCGCCCCGCAAGGCGTTTCGCTCGATTACACCAATTCCAAGGTGCGCGAGATCGAGGCCGTCATTGCGCCCCTGCGCGAAAGCGGCGAGGTCACCAACCTTTTCTCGATCGTGGGCATTGGCGGGCAGGACAACCGCGCCTTCATGGTGATGACGCTCGCCGATTGGGGCGATCGCGATCGCAGCCAGCAGGAGATCGTGGGCGATATCAATGCGGGTCTGCGCGACATCATCGGGGTGCGCGCCTTCGCGATCCAGCCCAACTCATTGCGCATTCGCGGCGCCGGGCGTGGGCTGAGCTTTGCGATCCTCGGCAGCAATTACGACGATCTGGCCGAGAACGCGCAGGCGCTCGTGGACCGGATGAACGAGGATTCGCGCTTCGGTCAGGTGCGGCTCGAATTCGAGACCACGCAGCCGCAACTCTCGATCGAGGTCGACCGCGAGCGTGCCTCGGATATCGGGGTCGATATCGACGGTCTGGGCGAGGCGCTGCAGGCGCTGCTGGACGGGCGGACAGTCGGCAATGTGTTCATCGACGATCGCAGCTTCGACATCCAGATCCTGTCGACCCGCACACCAGTGCGCGACCCCGGCGATCTGGAGCAGAGCTTCGTGCGCAACGGCTCCGGGCAGATCGTGCCGATCTCATCCTTCATCACGCTGCAGGAACGCGCGACGGCCCCCGAACTCACGCGCGAAAGTCAGCAGCGCGCAGTCGAGATCACTGCGAGCCTCAGCCCCGAATTTCCACTGGGCAGCGCGCTGGCCGAGGCGCGCAGCCTCGCCGCCGAGAGCCTGAGCGCGGATCAGCGCATCCTGCCGCTGGCCGAAGCCGCCACGCTGGACGAGACCTCGGCCGGGATCCTGATCGTGTTCGGCTTCGCAATTCTGGTCGTGTTCCTGGTGCTCTCGGCCCAGTTCGAGAGCTTCATCTCGGCGATCGTGGTGATGGCGACCGTGCCGCTGGGGCTCGCCTGTGCAGCGATTGCACTTCTGCTGACCGGGGTCAGTCTGAACGTCTATTCGCAGATCGGATTGGTGCTGCTGGTGGGGATTATGGCCAAGAACGGCATCCTGATCGTGGAATTCGCCAACCAGCTGCGCGATGCCGGGGCCGAGGTGCGCGAGGCGATCGAGCGCGCGGCGACGATCCGGCTGCGGCCCGTGATGATGACCATGACCTCGACGGTGCTGGGGGGCGTGCCGCTGATCCTGTCCTCCGGCGCGGGCGCCGAGGCGCGTGAGGCGCTGGGCTGGGTGGTGGTCGGCGGGCTCGGGCTCGCGACGCTGGCCACGCTCTATCTCACGCCGGTTGCGTATCTGCTGCTGGCAGGCTTCAGCAACCCCCGCAAGCGCGAGCAGGAATTCCTGGAGCGGGAACTGCACAAGGCCAGCGCCCGCAGCGCAGGCTAGGATCGCAGAAGCGCGCCCTGCCCCTGCGGAACGCAGGGG
>SLKB01000152.1 GCA_007134805.1 Paracoccaceae bacterium | reverse complement strand
TGCGCAATGACCGCATCAAGCGCGCGCTGGGGTTTGAGTTGCGCTACCCGGAGTATCGCAGCGGGCTCGCCGCGGTGCTGCGGCTTGATGGATGATTGCATCGGTCTGCCGCGCGCGCTAATGCGCGCCGCATGCCACGCTACGCGCTGAAAATCGAATATGACGGGCGGCCGTTCTGCGGCTGGCAGCGCCAGCGCGAATTGCCCAGCGTGCAGGCCGCGGTCGAAGCTGCGCTCGCGCGGCTGGAGCCGGATGTGCCCGGCATTGTCGCGGCCGGGCGCACCGATGCGGGCGTGCATGCGACCGGGCAGGTGGCGCATTGCGTGCTCAGCCGCGACTGGGACAGCTTTCGGCTGATGGAGGCGCTCAACCATCATCTGCGCCCGCACCCCATCGCGATCCTCGGCTGCGCGCCGGTTGACGAGGGCTTTCATGCGCGCTTCTCGGCCCGCGAGCGGCGCTATCTGTTCCGCGTCCTGCAGCGCCGCGCGCCGCCCACGCATGCGGCGGGGCAGGTCTGGCATGTGCGCCACCGGCTTGATCTGGCGGCGATGCAGGCGGGCGCGCGCCACCTGATCGGGCAGCATGATTTCACCACCTTCCGCGCGAGCCAGTGTCAGGCGCATTCGCCCGTCAAAACGCTCGACGCGCTGGAGATCGCGCAGGTTGCGCGCGAGACCGGGGTCGAGTTCCAGTTCCGCCTGCGCGCGCGGTCGTTCCTGCACAATCAGGTGCGCAGCATCGTGGGCAGTCTTGAGCGGGTCGGCGCCGGCGCCTGGGCGCCCTCGGCCATCAAGGACGCGCTCGACGCCCGCGACCGTGCTGCCTGCGGCCCCGTGAGCCCGCCCGACGGGTTGTACCTGACTGCGGTCGGCTACCCGCAGGACCCGTTCGCGCCCGCGCCGGCCGGGGTTGGCGATCTTGCGCGGCCCTTGGGCTGATCACGCGTCGTCGGACACTTCCTCGACCACCATCAACTCGCGCTCGGAGGCGTCGCGCGCGAAGGTCAGCGCGTCCTGATAGGCGGGCGAATGGTAGCAGGCCACGGCCGCATCGAGCGAGGGAAAGCGCGCCACCACATTGCGCGCGCGCCCCTTGCCCTCAAGCTGGACGAAGCGTCCGCCGCGCGCGAGGAAGACCCCGCCATGCGCGGCGATCGCATCGGTTGCGCGGCGGGCATATTCGCTGTAGGTGCCCGCGTCCAGCACATCGACATGCGCGATCCAGAGCGCGCTCATGCTGCGACCTGTTCGATCTGGCTGCGGACTGCGGCGAGCGCGGCCTCGGCCTGCGCGATATCCGCGCCGCCGCCCTGTGCCATGTCGGGCCGTCCGCCCCCGCCCTTGCCACCGAGCGCCGCGACGGCTGCGCGCACCAGATCGATGGCCGAGAGCCGGTCGGTCAGATCGCCCGTTACACCCGCGGCGACGGCGGGTTTCGCGCCGGTATCGGCGATCAGCACCACGGCACCGGAGCCGAGCTGTTCCTTCATCGCGTCGATCAGCGGCGGCAGGTCCTTGCCGCTCACCCCCTGCATCACGCGCGCGATCAGCCGGATCCCGCCGAGATCGACGCTGTCGTCGCCCGCGCCGGGGCCGCCCTCGCCCATGGCGATCTGGCGCTTGAGCTGGGCGATCTCGTTTTGCAGCGCGCGCCGGTCATCGAGAAGCGCGCGCACGCGCGGGCCGCATTCCGCAACGGGCGCTTTCAGAAGTGCGGCGATCTGGCCGAGCCGGGTGTCCTGCGCACGCAGATGGTGGAGCGCGGCCTGCCCGGTGAGCGCCTCGACCCGGCGCACGCCCGCCGAGGACGCAGCATCGCCGAGGATCACGCAGGCGCCGATATCGCCGGTGCGCAGGACATGCGTGCCGCCGCACAGCTCGATCGAATAGGTGTCCTGCGCGGGGCCCTTGCCGGAATTGGGCAGCACGCCCATCGACACGACGCGCACCTCATCGCCATATTTCTCGCCGAAAAGCGCCTGTGCGCCGAGCGCGCGGGCGTCGTCGGGGGTCATGATGCGGGTCTCGACCGGGGTGTTCTGGCGAATGAAGGCGTTGACCTCGGCCTCGACGCCCTGCAGCTCGTCCGCGCTCAGCGCCGCGCCATGGCTGAAGTCGAAGCGCAGCCGGTCGGGCACGTTGAGCGAGCCTTTCTGCGCGACATGGTCGCCCAAGGCGCGGCGCAGCGCCTCATGGAGAAGATGCGTCGCCGAGTGGTTGGCGCGGATCGCGCTGCGGCGGCGGTGATCGACCTCGAGCTTGACGGGCTGGCCTGTTGTCAGCCGGCCCTCGATCATCTCGGCCACATGGATCACGACGCCCGCGACGCGGCGGGTGTCGCGCACACGGGCGACGCCCGTGGCCGAGCGGATCAGCCCCGTATCGCCCACCTGCCCGCCCGCTTCGGCGTAAAACGGCGTCTGGTTGACGATGATCTGCACGTCGCCGCGCGCCTCGCGCGCCTCGGCGCCGTCGATGACGAGCGCCTGGATCTGGCCTTCGGCGGTTTCCATCTCATAGCCCAGGAATTCGCTCACGCCGAGGCGGTCGGCGAGGTCAAACCAGATCGTGGCATCCTGCGCATCGCCCGAGCCCGCCCAGCTTGCCCGCGCGCGGGCCTTCTGCTCGGCCATGGCCGCATCGAAACCCGCGACATCGACCGAGCGGCCGCGCTCGCGCAGCGCATCCTGCGTGAGATCGAGCGGAAAGCCATAGGTGTCATAGAGCTTGAAGGCCGCCGCGCCCGAGAGATCGCTGTCCGGGGCCAGACCCTCAAGCTCGGCATCGAGCAGTTTGAGGCCGCGGTCGAGCGTCTGGCGGAAGCGGGTTTCCTCGGCGCGCAAGGTCTCGGTGATGAGCGCCTGGGCCGCGCGCAATTCGGTGAAATGGCCGCCCATCTGCGTCACCAGCGCGGGCACCAGCCGGTGCATCAGCGGGTCCTCGGCACCCAACATGTGCGCGTGACGCATCGCCCGGCGCATGATCCGGCGCAGCACATAGCCGCGCCCGTCATTGCCGGGCATGACCCCGTCGGCGATTAGGAACGAGGTTGCGCGCAGGTGATCGGCGATCACGCGGTGGTGGATCTTGCCAGAGCCATCGGGGTCGGAGCTGGTGGCATGCGCGCTCGCCTCGATGAGCGCGCGCATGAGGTCCGTGTCGTAATTGTCATGCTTGCCCTGCAACAGCGCGCCGATCCGCTCGAGCCCCATGCCGGTGTCGATCGACTGGTTCGGCAAGGCGGTCAGGCTGCCATCCTCATGCTGCTCGTTCTGCATGAAGACGAGGTTCCAGATCTCGATGAAGCGGTCGCCGTCTTCCTCGGGCGAGCCCGGGGGGCCACCCCAGATGCTGGGGCCGTGATCAAAGAAGATCTCGGTGCAGGGCCCGCAGGGGCCGGTGGGACCCATGCGCCAGAAATTGTCATCGGTCGGGATGCGGATGATCCGGTCATCCGAGAGGCCCGCCACCTTCTTCCAGATCTCGGCGGCCTCGTCATCGGTGTGGTAGATGGTGACCAGAAGCCGGTCGGCGGGGATGTCGAAGTCGCGGGTCAGAAGCTCCCATGCGAAGGGGATCGCGTCGGACTTGAAGTAGTCGCCGAAGCTGAAATTGCCCAGCATCTCGAAGAAGGTGTGGTGGCGCGCAGTGTAGCCCACATTGTCGAGATCATTGTGCTTGCCGCCGGCGCGGACGCATTTCTGCGAGGTCGTGGCGCGGGAATAGTCACGATGCTCGAGCCCGGTGAAGACATTCTTGAACTGGACCATGCCCGAATTGGTGAACATGAGCGTGGGGTCGTTGCGCGGGACAAGGGGCGAGCTGTCCACGACCGCATGCCCCTGACGGGCGAAATAGTCCAGAAAGGTCGAGCGGATATCGTTGAGGCTGGCCATGTGTCATCTCCGGCGCGAAAGCGGCTGCGCATGGGTGTAGCCCTGCGCGCAGCCCCTGTCCACACTTGCCGGCAGCCTCATGCTGTGGCGCGCGCGCCTTACTCCTCGGTGAGCGCCGCGTCGTCTTCGGACATGTGGAAATCAAGCCCGTGGGCGGCGCGGATCTTGTCCTCGATCTCACGAGCGCGCTGGGGGTTTTCCTTCAGGAAGGTCTTGGCATTCTCGCGCCCCTGCCCGATGCGCTCGTCGCCATAGGAATACCAGGAGCCGGATTTCTCGACCACGCCCGCCTTGACGCCGAGATCGATCAATTCGCCCGTTTTCGAGATCCCCTCGCCATACATGATGTCGAATTCGACCTGCTTGAACGGGGGGGCGACCTTGTTCTTGACCACCTTGACGCGGGTTGCGTTGCCGACCACTTCCTCGCGATCCTTGATCGAGCCGATGCGCCGGATGTCCAGCCGGACCGAGGCGTAGAACTTGAGCGCATTGCCGCCCGTGGTCGTCTCGGGCGAGCCGAACATGACGCCGATCTTCATGCGGATCTGGTTGATGAAGATCACCATGCAGTTCGACCGCGAGATCGAACTGGTGAGCTTGCGCATGGCCTGGCTCATCAACCGCGCATGCACGCCCACGGAACTATCGCCCATATCGCCTTCAAGCTCGGATTTCGGCGTGAGGGCCGCGACCGAATCGATCACGACAAGGCTGACCGCGCCCGAGCGCACCAATGTGTCGACGATTTCCAGCGCCTGCTCGCCCGTGTCGGGCTGCGAGATCAGCAATTCGTCAAGATCGACCCCGAGCCTGCGCGCATATTGCGGATCGAGCGCGTGTTCGGCATCGACAAAGGCGCAGACCCCGCCCTTTTTCTGTTCCTCGGCGACGACATGCAGCGTGAGGGTCGTCTTGCCCGAGGATTCGGGGCCGTAGATCTCGACGATGCGTCCCTTGGGCAACCCGCCGATGCCAAGCGCGATGTCGAGCCCGAGCGAGCCGGTCGAGGTCGACTCGATCTCGGCGATGGGGTTGTCGCCGCCGAGCTTCATGATCGAGCCCTTGCCGAACTGCCGCTCGATCTGGGCGAGCGCCGAATCGAGCGCCTTCTGTTTGTCCGCACTGCGCTTGTCGGTCATTGTCAGCAAATCCGCTACAGCCATTTTCCAGCCCCTTATTTCACAGCGTGCCGCGCGCGGCAATCGCAGGATTGTTCTTCTATTGTTCCTTAACGCAGTGCAAAGAATATATCGAGAACTTTTTGCAGATTCTTAGCTGATCCTTAATTGGTTAAGGCTTCGTTACTGCGGCTGAACTGTGATGGATGCATGGCAGGGTTGCAGTCTTGTCAGTGGTAGGTGTTTCAAAACTGCCTTATTTGCAGGCAGTATGAAAACATTTAACGTGGTAAGGAAATCGAGATGAACAGCCTCACACTCACTGTAGGCGCAGCCGCTCCGCGCCGGCTGCGGGATCTTTTCGCCGAAGTGGCCGGGTTTGCCGTGCTGCTGGCCGAAGCCCCCGCGCGCATGGCGCTGTTGCAGCACTATGTCGCGCTCAGCGATGCGGATCTGGAAGCCCGGGGCATGACGCGCGCCGATATCGTCGCGCGGGTCTACGAGGGGCCGATCGCGGGCTGAGCCTTACGCCAGCGCGGGGAGCTTCGCGCGATCGAGCGCGGCGCGGGTCTGGGGCAGATCGGCATGCAGCAGATTGAAGGCGCCGGCGGGCAGATCGGCCTGCTGGATCACCTGCGCAAGCGCCGTGGCAAAAACGGCCTGGGCGGGCGGGGGGCACCAGATCATCCCGCCGCGCACTCCGCGGCCGAGCGCGCGGCCAAGGGGCGCGAGCCCGTCGCCCGAACGGAAAACCCCCGCCGCGCCCGGCTGCGGCCGCGCGATCGCGGCGGCGAGTGCGTGCAGCATGTGGGGCTCGGGCCGGGTGCCGGTCTGGATCTCGCAGGCCTGTGCAAGCGGGTCGGAGGCGCGCAGCACCGCCTCGGCCAGACGCGCGCAGGCCGCATCATCCGCGCCACGCAGCGCGGCGCGGGCGCGGGCGATGTCGGCATCCTCGGCCGCGACGATCTGGCCGATCAACTGGCCGGTCGCGTCGCACACGGGCCCCGGCCGCGTGC
>SLKB01000275.1 GCA_007134805.1 Paracoccaceae bacterium | reverse complement strand
GTTTCTCGGGCGATGACCTTGCCGCCGATCGCCGCCTGAATGGGGATCTTGAACATGTGGCGGGGGATGAGGTCTTTGAGTTTCTCGCACATTGCCCGGCCGCGCATTTCGGCGCGGTCGCGGTGGACCATCATCGAGAGGGCATCGACAGGTTCCTCGTTCACGAGGATCTGCATCTTGACGAGCTTGTCCTCGCGATAGCCGGTGATCTCGTAGTCGAAGGACGCATAGCCCTTGGTGATGGATTTCAGCCGGTCGTAGAAATCGAACACGACCTCATTCAGCGGCAAGTCATAGACCACCATCGCGCGCGCGCCGGCATAGGTGAGTTCGAGTTGGATGCCCCGTCGGTCCTGGCAGAGCTTGAGCACATCGCCGAGGTAATCATCGGGCACAAGGATTGTGGCCTTGATGCGCGGCTCCTCGATATGGTCGACATGGGTCAGATCGGGCATGTCGGCGGGGTTGTGCAATTCGCGCATCTCGCCGTCGCGCATGTGGATGTGGTAGACGACCGAAGGCGCCGTGGTGATCAGGTCGATGCCGTATTCGCGCTCGATCCGGTCGCGGATGACTTCGAGATGCAGGAGCCCCAGAAAGCCGCAGCGAAAGCCGAAGCCAAGCGCGGCCGAGCTTTCCATCTCGTAGCTGAACGACGCGTCATTGAGTGCGAGCTTCTCGATCGCGTTGCGCATATCCTCGAATTCCGAGGAATCGACCGGGAAGAGGCCGCAGAACACCACCGGGATCGAGGGTTTGAAGCCCGGCAGCGCCTTGGCGCAGGGCTTGCGGTCATGGGTGATCGTATCCCCCACCTTGGTGTCGCGCACCTGCTTGATCGAGGCTGTCAGCACCCCGATCTCGCCCGGGCCGAGTTCCGCGACATCGATCATCACGGGTTTGAGCACAGCCAGCTTGTCGATGCCGTATTTCGCGCCGGTCTGCATCATGCGGATCTGGTCACCCTTGCGGATCACCCCGTCCATCACCCGAAACAGCACGACGACACCCAGATATGGGTCATACCAGCTGTCGACCAGCATCGCCTTCAGGGGGGCATCGCGGGTGCCCGTCGGGGCGGGAAGGCGCTTGACGATGGCTTCGAGCACATCGGGAATCCCGAGTCCTGACTTGGCCGAAATCAGCACTGCCTCCGATGCATCGAGCCCGATCACCTCCTCAATCTGGGCGCGCACCGCATCGGGTTCGGCCGCTGGCAGGTCGATCTTGTTGAGGACCGGGACGATCTCGTGGTTGGCATCGAGGGCCGTGTAGACATTGGCGAGGGTCTGCGCCTCGACCCCTTGCGAGGCATCGACCACCAGAAGCGAGCCTTCCACCGCGCGCATGGAGCGCGAAACTTCATAGGCGAAATCGACATGGCCGGGCGTGTCGATGAGGTTGAGCACGTAGGCCTCACCATCCTGCGCTACATAGTCGATGCGGACAGTGTTGGCCTTGATGGTGATGCCGCGCTCACGCTCGATATCCATCGCGTCCAGAAGCTGGTCCTTCATGTCACGGTCGGACACGGTGCCGGTCATCTGGATCAGCCGGTCAGCCAGCGTGGATTTCCCGTGGTCGATATGCGCCACGATCGAGAAATTGCGGATATTGGAAAGCTTTGTCATTCCTCGCGTATGTCGCGGAAACGGGCGCTGGTCAATATGCCACGATGCCCTCCCGCATGCCCTGCTGCGTAGGGTCAATCATGCACATGCCGGCGCGAATAGCGGTTGTTCGAGGGGCTGTACCAACCATCAAGATAGCCGGCAGCGGGCGCGTGGATCGTCACCTCGAGCGGGTGGCACGCCGAGGCGTCAGAGCTGTGTTCGGCCCCGCAGTCACCGCCCGGACAGGCCGAGAGAACGCCGAGGAGGTCGATCTCGGCGAAGAATTCGATGTAGTCGCCTTTCCGCGCGGGGCTTGCCTTCATGAAATACTGGCCCGTGTCCTGCGTGAAGCCCGTGCACATGAACAGGTTCGCTACATCATGGACATGCGCCTCGGCCTCGGAGAGGGGTTTGCGCAGGTATTCGGCGAGCGCGCGAGTCAGGTTGGAATGGCAGGTATTGTGATAATCCGCGCCACTGAGCAGGTGGTGGGTATAGGGATCGCAGCGGGTGCCGATCACGTCATGGACGCGACCGCCATGCTCGTCGACGCCGTACCAGTCGAGCGTGTCCTCGAACACGGTGGCCATGGGGCGCAAATAGGGCAGACAGGACCACAGCCGCTGGCCAAGGCTGATATGGCTGCCATGCAGTGCGCGGGTCTTGCCTGAATAGAAGCGCTCGTCGAGATTGCGCGCTTCGAAAAGGTTCATGTCACCGACCTGCGGCCCCTCGATACAGGTCACGCGGAAGAAACTGCCGGCGGTGACATGGAAACAGCGTGCCTCGCGCGGGGGGATGATGACGCGGTCGCTTTCGGTCGCAGAGGCGCGGGCGCGGCGATACATCTCCATCGGGGGTGGGCGGAGTGTGTCGTTCGGATAGCAGATCACGGGGGCTATGGCGCGGCGCGCGTCGGCATCCTCGGGCGGGGTCTTGGTCTTTGCGGCGTCCTTGGGGGCGTCCTTCTGGGCGGGCATCAGCGGTCTCCGGCAAGGCAGGATGTGGGTTCGCGCCCCTTTGGCAGGGCGAGTTCGGCACCGCAGGCGGTGCAGGTGAACAGCACTCGCCCATCGGCAAGCTTGCGTGCGTCCTGCCTCCAGCGGCAATCGCGCCGCTTCCAGGGTTGCAGGATCAGGATGATCGCAAGTGCGATCAGGATGCCAAGGACGAGGATCATGCTCAGAACTTGGGCTGCCTGTCAGCCGGGGTCAAGGTCGCATCCTTGCCGCGAGTCAGGGATGCGTCAAAAAACCCGAGGCGCGCAGCTCGGCATGGTCCGGATACCACATCGGCGTGCGCGGCAGTGCGGCGATGCGGTCGATGAACTCTTCATCGATCGATTGTGCGCGGTAGATCGCAAGGTCGCGCTGCATCTCGACGGCGGGATCGATCATGCCGAAATGCCGCTCTTGCCGCAGCCTATAGCCATGCAGGCCCAGCTGCGCCTCGGGGGCGAGGGTGCGTGTGGTGCCGCCCGCGAAAATGAGCGCGCAGGCCGAGGCGCAATGCCCGTCCACATGGGTCGCGATGCCATGGGCCTGCAATACAGTGACGACCCCGCGCGCCTCGGCAATATATCCGCCATGGCTGTCGAGGATGAGCCGCTTGATCCTCGGGTGTTTGGCGACGAGCTGCCGCATTTCGGCGGTCAGCCCGAAATCCACCATTCCGCTGAGACGGAACGCCTGTGCGTCAGGCTGGACCACAAGATCGAATTGTGCGGGCGCCGGTATACGGGGCGGCAGAGGTGGCGCAGGCTCTGTGCGTGCCATGGCAAAGCCTACCACCGTAAGCCCGATCAGCGCTGCCGTGAGCAGACCGCGCAGGACATAGATGTCGATGGGACGCTCGGACATCGTCTGAGTATGCGGGGTCACCGCCCAGTTGACCAAGCGAAAAATGCGGGCAATGTCCTGTCAGAATGTCGCAACCCCGGCCGCTGCAGAAAAACGAAATCCCGGGCCAGACGGACGGCCCGGGATCAGATTGTGGTCTCTGGTTGAAAACCTCGCGCCTTACAGCACCCGTTCCACCATCATCTTCTTGATTTCCGAGATCGCCTTGGCCGGATTCAACCCCTTGGGGCAGGTCTTGGCGCAGTTCATGATCGTATGGCAGCGGTAAAGCTTGAACGGATCATGCAGGTCATCGAGCCGCTCACCCGTTGCCTCGTCGCGCGAATCGATGATCCAGCGATAGGCGTGCAGGAGCGAGGCCGGCCCGAGATAACGATCGCCATTCCACCAATAGCTGGGGCAGGATGTCGAGCAGCAGGCGCACATGACGCATTCATAGAGCCCGTCAAGTTTCTCGCGATCCTCGATCGACTGTTTCCACTCTTTCGCGGGTGTGTTCGACTTCGTCTCGAGCCACGGCTTGATCGAGGCGTGCTGGGCATAGAAATGCGTCAGGTCAGGAACGAGATCCTTGACAACCGGCATGTGGGGCAGGGGGTAGATCTTCACATCGCCCTTGACCTCATCCATGCCGAAGATGCAAGCGAGTCGGTTCTGCCCGTCGATATTCATCGCGCACGACCCGCAGATGCCCTCGCGACAGGACCGCCGGAAGGTGAGCGTCGGGTCGATCTCGGATTTGATCTTGATCAGCGCATCAAGCACCATCGGCCCGCACGTGTCCATGTCGACGAAATAGGTGTCGACGCGCGGGTTGTCGCCGTCATCAGGATTCCAGCGATAGATGCTGAACTTGCGCAGGTTCTTGGCGCCTTCCGGTTTGGGCCAGGTCTTGCCGGCCCGCATCTGGCTGTTCTTTGGCAGGGTCAATTGGACCATGTCTTGCCTCCTATCTCAGGAACGGGGCGAGCCCGTCCGTTGTCAGACATCTGAGTGTTCCGGGCCGTGTGGCGATCTCCGCCACCAGCGCGCTGGTCTCTTCACTTACTGTCGGTTGGCCTGCGGCGAGGGCGAGTCGCGTGAGTTCGCTCGCGTTCGCGTTGTCGATCACGCAATCGCTCGCCGGTTCCAGCGGCACGCCAGGGAAACGCTCCGCCAATGCCGGGCGGACGCTGCGCTTTGCCGCGTCGCGTGCGATCTGGTCCTGCAGATCAGGCGCGCATCCCACAAGTGCCACCATCGCCCCTATCGCCGCCAGCCGTATCAATAGACCCGCGCCTTGGGCGCGATCTTCTTGAGGTCGATCCCGCCCTCGTTATGGCCTGTCAGCGGGTTGACATGCACTGGACGATAATCGAGCGCGACCCGCCGCCCATCGACCCAGGCGAGCGTATGCTTGCGCCAGACTTCGTCATTGCGATCAGGGTAATCCTCATGTGCATGGGCACCGCGCGACTCCTTGCGCGCCTCTGCGCTAACAACGGTGGCAAGCGCATTGGGCATGAGGTTGTCAAGCTCGAGCGTTTCCATCAGGTCCGAATTCCAGATCAGCGACCGGTCGGTCACTTTCAGATCACCCATCTGACCTGCGATCTCGCCCATCTTCCGCGCGCCTTCGGCAAGGGTCTTGTCCGTGCGGAATACGGCGGCATCGTCCTGCATGGTCTTCTGCATGCTCAGCCGCAAATCGGCCGTCGGCATAGCGCCATCCAAATGGCGGAAACGGTCGAACCGTTCGACGGCCTTGTCGACGCTTGCGCGATTGATCGTGGGGTTGGGGGCGTCCGGGTCAACGACCTTCCCGGCGCGAATGGCGGCCGCCCTGCCGAAGACCACAAGGTCGATCAGCGAGTTCGACCCGAGGCGGTTCGCCCCATGCACTGATGCACATGCAGCCTCGCCCACGGCCATCAGCCCAGGCGCCACGCGATCCGGGTTCTCGGCGTCGGCGTTCAGCACCTCGCCCCAGTAATTCGTGGGTATCCCGCCCATGTTGTAATGCACCGTCGGCAGCACCGGGATCGGCTCCTTGTTGACATCGACGCCCGCAAAGACCCGCGCCGATTCGGAAATGCCGGGCAGGCGCAGCGCCAGTGTCTCGGCCGGCAAGTGGCTGAGGTTGAGGTGAATGTGATCGCCATTGGCCCCAACACCGCGCCCTTCGCGGATCTCGATTGTCATACAGCGCGAGACGACGTCGCGGCTGGCAAGATCCTTGTAGGTGGGCGCGTAACGTTCCATGAAGCGCTCGCCCTCGGAATTCGTCAGATACCCACCTTCGCCGCGCGCACCTTCCGTGATCAGACAGCCCGCGCCGTAGATCCCAGTCGGGTGGAACTGCACGAATTCCATGTCCTGCAGCGGCAGCCCTGCGCGCGCGACCATCCCGTTTCCATCACCGGTGCAAGTATGCGCCGAAGTCGCCGAGAAATAGGCGCGCCCATACCCTCCGGTCGCAAGGACGACCATTTTCGAGCTGAAGAGGTGGAGCGTTCCGTCATCGAGCTTCCACGCGAGCACGCCCTGGCAGACGCCATCTTCGGACATGATCAGGTCGGTCGCGAAATACTC
>SLKB01000106.1 GCA_007134805.1 Paracoccaceae bacterium | reverse complement strand
TCCCGCAGAATCTCGGGAGGCGTGAAGCGGGCACCGAACCGCGCTGAGAGATCGTCACAAACCTCAACCGCGAATGGTGCACCAAGCGTGTCCAGCCAGCTGAACGGCCCGCCCGACCAGGGCGCGAAGCCCCAGCCGAGGATCGCGCCGACATCGCCCTCGCGAATGTCGCTCAGCACTCCCTCTTCCAGCGCCCGCACGGCCTCAAGGGTCTGGGCGAACATCAGCCGGTGCTGGACATCGACAAGATCCGGCTGCTCCTCAAGGCGCGGGAATTTTGCACCGAGCCCGGACCAGAGAGCCTCCCGCTTGCCTTTCTCGCCATATTGATAGAAGCCCGCCCCGGACTTGCGGCCCAGACGCTCCTGCTCGACCATCCAGAAGATCACCTCGTCCACATCGCTGTCGGGATAGGCATCGCCAAGTGCTGCACGCGTGGCCTTGGCGATCCTGGCGCCCAGGTCGAGCGACGTCTCATCGACGAGTTGCAAGGGCCCGAGCGGCATGCCCATCAGCTTTGCCGCATTCTCGACCAGCGCCGGGGCTACGCCCTCGCGCACCATCCGCATCCCCTCGTTGATATACGGGATGATGCAGCGATTGGCATAGAAGAAGCGCGCGTCATTGACGACGATCGGGGTCTTGCGGATCTGGCGCACGAAATCGAGGGCTTTTGCCACTGCCCGGTCGCCTGTCGCCTTGCCCCGAATGATCTCGACCAGAAGCATCTTGTCCACGGGCGAGAAGAAATGGATGCCAATGAACTGCGCGGGGCGGGCGCTGGCCTTCGCCAGATCGCTGATAGGCAGGGTCGAGGTATTGGTGGCGAAGATCGCCTTTTCAGGCAGCGCAGCCTCAGCTCGCGCGGTCACGTCGGACTTGATCTTGGGGTCCTCGAACACGGCCTCGATCACCAGATCACACCCCTCGAGGGCCGCATAATCGGTGCCGGGCACGATCCGCCCTAGAACCGCTTCCTTTTGTGCTTCGGAGACCTTGCCACGCTTCACGCCGTTGTCGAGCAAGGCTTCCGCATGGGTCTTGCCACGATGGGCGGCGTCCTCGTTTGCGTCGATCAGCACCACATCGATCCCGGCATTCGCCGCGACATGGGCGATCCCCGCCCCCATCATGCCCGCGCCCAGCACGCCGAGTTTCCGGACGCGCTGATCCTCGGCCTCGGGACGGTTGGCGCCCTTCTCAAGTGCCTGCTTGTTGATGAACAAGGACCGGATCATGTTCGCCGAGGACGGGTTCATCAGCACCGAGGTAAACCAGCGCGCCTCGATCCTCAGCGCGGTGTCGAAGGGCACGAGCGCGCCTTCATAGACAGCCGACAAGAGCGCCTTCGCGGCGGGATAGACGCCATGGGTCTTGCCATTGATCATGGCCGACGCGCCCACGAAGGTCATGAAGCCCGCAGGGTGATATGGCGCGCCGCCGGGCATCTTGTAACCTTTCGCGTCCCAGGGCTTTACCAGATCGGCGTCCTTGGCAGACAGAACCCAGGCTTTCGCGCGGGCGAGCAACTCATCCGCCGGGACCACCTCGTCGATCAGTCCTGCAGATCTGGCTTTCCTGGGCTCTGACAGCTTGCCCTCTAGCAGGAATGGAGCCGCACCCATCGCACCCAGTTTCCGGGCAAGCCGCGTGGTGCCACCAGCGCCCGGAAAGATGCCCACCTTGATCTCGGGCAGACCGATCTTTGCCTTGGGGTCATCGGCGGCAATGATCCTGTGGCAGGCAAGCGGGATTTCCAGCCCGATACCCAGCGCAGTGCCGGGCAGCGCCGCGACAATCGGCTTGCCGCCCTTGAGGGATTTCGGATCCATTCCGGCGCGTTCGATCTTGCGCAGGGAGACATGCATCGACATTATCCCCTCGAACAGACCCTGCGCGGGGTTGTCGCCGGCCATTTCCTTCATTTTCGCGATGACATTGAGGTCCATCCCGCCGGCAAAATCCGGCTTGCCAGAGGTGATGATGACTCCTTTAACATTCTCATCCGCCAGCGCCGTGTCGATATGCGCATCAAGTTCGGCCAGACCCTCGAGCGAGAGCACATTCATCGTCTTGTCCGGAATGTCCCAGCTGATCGTCGCCACGCCATCGTCATCTACGGAATAGTGAAACTCGCTCATGTCAGGTTCCCTCCTTGGACAGGTCACGAGGTCCGGCCCAGTCGCTGCCATCGTGATAAGTGAATCTGTTGCCCGCACCCGAGATATGGACCTTCATGTCCACATCCGCATAGGTGCAGATGTCCTCGTCAACCCTGGTGCCTACAACCAGAAAACGCGCAGGCACCGTGGAGCGGTTGATGAAGCGGTGCCCGTTCGGCACGCCGGCCTTCCACGCCGCGCAGGCGCCCGCACGCATCTCGACCTCGCCATCCTCTTCGACCAGGACCAGGACGCCGTCCAGCACCATCGCGAACTCATCCTCGCGCAGGTGCCAGTGGCGCAGTGACGCAACGGCGCCGGGCGCCAGCGTCACGATGTTGACGCCGAATTGCGTGAGCCCCGCCAACTCCCCCAAGCGCTGCGAGGACCGCCCCGCCATCTGCGAGGCATAGGGTTCGGGATAGGCCGAGCCGCGCTTGACTGGGGCCTGCCTCGGGTCAATCACCGGCATCACAGGCGCTCGATGATCGTGGCGGCCCCCATGCCCGAGGCCACGCAAAGTGTCGCGAGCCCCGTGCACTTGCCGCTGCGCTCCAACTCGTCAAGCAGGGTGCCGATGATCATCGCGCCCGTCGCACCCAGCGGATGTCCCATCGCGATCGCACCGCCATTGACATTCACGCGGTCGTCGCTGACGTCGAAGGCCTGCATGAACCGCAGCACCACCGCCGAGAAGGCCTCATTGACCTCGAAGAGGTCAATGTCGGAAATATGCATGCCACTCTCGCGCAGGATCTTTTCGGTCACGGGCACGGGGCCCGTCAGCATGATCGTCGGATCTGTACCAATCCGGGCCATCGCACGGATCCGGGCCCTTGGTTTCAAACCATATTTCTGGCCAAATTCTGCATTCCCGATCAGGATGCCCGCAGCGCCATCCACGATGCCGGATGAATTGCCCGCATGATGGATATGTTCGATTTGTTCAAGATGCGGATACTTCATAAGCGCCACCTTGTCGAAACCTGGCATCACTTCACCCATCTCCTTGAAGGCGGGTTTCAGCGCGCCTAGGCTCTGCATGTCAGTCTCGGGACGGATATGCTCGTCTCGCTCGAGGATCGTCAGACCGTTCATATCCGTGACCGGGATCACAGAGCGCGCGAAGCGTCCCTCTGCCCAGGCCGACGCGGCGCGTTTCTGACTTTCGACCGCCAGTGCATCAGCCATGTCGCGTGTGAAGCCGTATTCGGTCGCGATTATATCGGCCGCGATCCCTTGGGGGACGAAGTACTGTTCCATGGCGACGGATGGGTCGACCGCCACCGCAGCCCCGTCCGAGCCCATTGGCACGCGGCTCATCATCTCGACCCCGCCTGACACATAGGCCGTGCCGACGCCCGCCATGATCTGCGCCGCCGCAAGGTTGACAGCCTCCATCCCGCTTGCGCAGAAGCGGTTTATCGAGAGCCCCGGCACCTGTTCATCAAACTCCGATGCCATCACGGCCGTGCGCGCAAGGCACCCGCCCTGCTCGCCGGCCTGCGTGACATTGCCCCAGATCACATCCTCGATTGCCCGCGTGTCCAGATCCAAGCGCGCCTTGAGCGCGTTGAGCACGACCGCCGAGAGGCGGACAGCCGTCACTTCGTGCAAGCTGCCATCGGCGCGGCCCTTGCCTCGGGCGGTGCGGACAGCGTCGTAGATATAGGCGTCGGTCATCATCTCCTCCTCCTCGCGGCCCGTCCTGCGGACGCGGCCATGGGCATGTGCATTGGCCCGGCCCCTGAATCACGGTCCGGGATCGGGATGTCTCAGCGTTTGCGCGCGTCCAGTTCGGAATTGAACAGCCGCAACCGGTGCCCCAGCGTCTCGGCATCGGTGACAGAATCGAAATTCTCGAACAGGAAGGACAGCGCCTCGCCCTCATCGAGCCCCGCAGCCTGAGCGAATTTTCGCAGGTTGCGATAGCCTTCCTCGGTCATCGCGACATTGAAGCGGCGGGTCAGTCGAAAGCGCTTGGGCATGAAACCTCCCGGACAATCAGGGGCACGGTTCAGAAGCTCTCGGCCTGCAAGGCCATCACGGGTTCCCCACCCGACTGGATGCGCGCCAGATGCATCGCGGTCGCGGGCAGTTGACGCGCCATGTAGTAGCGGCAGGTCGCGATTTTTCCCTCATGGAACGCCCGGTCAGATGCACCTGCATCGAGTGCGGCGTAGGACGCCACAGCCATCCGCGCCCAGACATAGCCTAGGCATACATGGCCGAAGAGATGCATGAAATCACTCGACCCGGCGAGCGCATCATTGGGGTTCTTCATGCCCCTTTCCATGAAGAACATCGCTGCCGACTGAAGATCTTTGGATGCGGATTTCAAAGGCTGCAAGACCCCTTCAAGGCGCGGATCGGACTCATTGTCCCTGATGAACTCCTTGATGATCGCAAAGAAGGCCATGACATGCTTGCCGCCATCCTGCGCAAGTTTCCGGCCCACGAGATCGAGCGCCTGAATCCCGTTCGCGCCCTCATAGATCATCGCGATCCGCGCATCTCGGACGAATTGCGACATGCCCCATTCCTCGATGTACCCATGCCCGCCATAGACTTGCTGGGCCTGCACGCACATCTCAAAGCCCTTGTCGGTGAGGAAGCCCTTGATCACGGGGGTCAGCAATGAGATCAGCCCGTCCGCCTCGACGTCTTGCCCGCGATGCGCGCGGTCGATCAGGCTTGCACCCCAGAGCGTGAAGGCGCGCGCGCCCTCGACGAAGCTCTTCTGGTCCATCAGCATGCGACGTACATCCGGGTGCACCAGAAGCGGGTCAGCGGGGCCATCGGGGTTCTGAGCGCCAATCACATCGCGCCCCTGCAGGCGGTCCTTCGCATAGGCGAGCGCGTTTTCATAGGCTACCACAGCCTGGGCATAGCCTTGCAGCCCAACGCCGATGCGCGCCTCGTTCATCATTGTGAACATCGCGCGCATACCCTTGTGAAGATCACCAACCAGCCAGCCTGTCGCCTCGTCGAAATTCATCACGCAAGTTGCATTGCCGTGGATACCCATCTTCTCTTCGATCTTGCCGGCCGAGACGCCATTGCGCGCGCCAACGCTGCCATCCTCACCGACAAGGAATTTCGGAACGATGAAAAGTGAGAGGCCCTTAGTACCCCCGCCCCCGCCCGGCGCCTTGGCAAGAACCAGGTGAATGATATTCTCGGCCATGTCGTGCTCGCCCGCCGAAATGAAGATCTTCTGGCCCGAGATCCTGAAGCTTCCGTCATCCTGCGGGACAGCCTTGGTGCGGATGAGGCCCAAATCGGTGCCGCAATGCGGCTCAGTCAGGTTCATCGTGCCGGTCCAGTCCATCGCGACCATCTTCGGCAGAAACCGCTCCTTCTGTTCCTGCGAGCCATGGGTCAGAATCGCCGAGATCGCCCCGTGGGTGAGGCCCTGATACATGTTGAGCGACATATTGGCGGCTACAAAAATCTCGCCCACCGCCGAGCCCAGCAGATAGGGCAGGTTCTGCCCGCCGAATTCCTCAGGCAGGTCAAGCCCGTTCCATCCGCCTGCGCGAATCTGGTCGAACGCGGCCTTGAACCCGTCCGGCGTATAGACGACCCCGTTTTCCAGACGACAACCCAGCTGGTCACCGACCATGTTCAACGGCGCGAGAACTCCTTCGGCGAGCTTCGCGGCCTCTTCCAGAATGGCGGCAGTGAAATCGCGGTCAAGTTCGCTGTAGCCCGGGATGTCGGACTGGCTGACGGCGAGGACGTCCTGCAGGACGAAGTTCAGATCCTTGGTCGGGGCGGTATAGCTTGGCATCTGGTGGCTCCATTCTTCAAACGGGTCCGGCGCATTGAGCTAGGGCTCGAGCGCAGGCGCTGCGTCACTCGGCCGCCTTGGGGCGCTGGGTCTGCC
>SLKB01000147.1 GCA_007134805.1 Paracoccaceae bacterium | reverse complement strand
GCTGCGCGCACGGCGGGCGACGGTCTTGCGCGTTTGCACCCGCGACGGGCAGCATCGCCGGATGTCACGGATGCTTGGTTGCATCCGCATGACCCGCTGACGCCCGCGCTGGGTTTGCCCGCCGCCATGCCGGAGCAGCCTGCCTTCGACAGTTTTCCTAGCACCGCACCCGCCTTTCTCGATGCGGACCCTGACGATCTGAGGTCTGCCGTGCGGCCGATGCAGGATCAGGTTCGCAAGGTTGCGCAGGGGCTTGGCGCCGTGCTCTCGATCGGCCTTCTGATCTTCTCGGGCAATTGGGTCTGGCAGATGATGCAGCGCGATGTTTCTGGCGTCCCGGTGGTCCGTGCGCTGGAAGGGCCAGTGCGCGTGACACCAGAAGATCCGGGCGGTCGGCAGGCGGCACATCAGGGCCTTGCGGTCAATGAACTCGCCGCGGCCGAGGATGCGCCCGCGCGCGAGGCAATTGTCCTCGCCCCCCCGCCGCTTCAGCTTGCCGCCGAAGACAGCGTGCCGACCCCTCCTAGCCGGGATGTCGCGCAACCCGCGCGCGAGGCGGCTCGTGATGGACTCACGCCCATCCCCGCATCGCTGCCGCGCGAAACACCCACACCCGCTACTTCCGACACGGTGCTGGGCTTTGTCTCGCCCAGCCGGCGCGCGGTCGAGGCCTCGCCCCGACCGGCGGCGCGTAATGCTGATCAGATCGCTGCCGCGGCAGCAGCGCCACGCAGATCCAGTTCCGACAGCATGAGTGATGTCGACGCCCTTGCCGCGTCGCTCGCCAACTCGGTTGCGGCCGGGCTGTCGGCGACGCGCAATATCGATGTCGATCCCGCCTCGATCGGCCCGGGAACGCGGCTGGTCCAGCTTGGCGCCTATGATGATGCGGGTGCCGCGCGTGCAGCGTGGGACACTCTGGCGCAGCGTTTCTCCCCGCTGCTCGATGATCGGAGCCGGGTGATCGAGGCTGCGCATTCAGGGGGCTCGGTCTTCTACCGTCTCCGCGCGCATGGGTTCGACGATGAACGCGATGCGCGGCGCTTCTGTGCTGTGCTCATGGACCAGTCGGTTGACTGCATTCCCGTCCTGATCCGATGAGCGGCCCGGCCGCGCGCGCGGTGATCTTCGGCTGCGCGGGCACGCGGTTGAGCCGTGAAGAAGCGCAGCTTTTCGCCTGCGCCCAGCCCTGGGGGGCGATCCTGTTTGCCCGCAACATTGCCAACCCCGTGCAGGTGACTGCTCTTGTCGCGTCCATCCGCGCGGCAACCGGGCGCGTGCTTCCCGTGCTGATCGACCAGGAGGGCGGGCGCGTGCAGCGGATGGCGCCACCGCATTGGCGCGGCTGGATGCCCGCGCTCGACCAGGCGGACCGGGCCATTGATCCGGTGCGAGCGATGTATCTGCGCGGCCGGTTGATCGCGGCCGAGTTGCAGGATGTGGGCATCGACGTGAATTGCGCCCCGCTCGCCGATATCGCCCGCCCCGAGACGCATGCGATCCTGCGCAACCGCTGCTATGGCAGCGATGTGGCTTCGGTTGTCGCCCGGGCACGGGCGATGTCCGAGGGCTTGCGCGATGGCGGGGTGTTGCCAGTTCTGAAACATATCCCCGGCCATGGGCGGGCGCGGCTTGACAGTCATCTCGCGCTACCGAGGGTCGACGCCGCGCGCGCCGATTTGGCTATGCAGGATTTCGCGCCTTTTCGCGCGCTCGCCGACCTGCCTCTCGGCATGAGCGCGCATCTTGTCTATGCCGATATCGATCCCGCGCGCCCGGCGACGATTTCCGCCAGGATGATCCGGCTGATCCGGGAGGAGATCGGCTTTGGAGGCCTGCTGATGACGGATGATATCTCGATGCAGGCGCTGGAAGGCCCGGTGAGTGCGCGCGCCGAGGCCGCGCTGGCGGCGGGCTGCGATCTGGTGCTGCATTGCAATGGCGATCTCGACGAAATGCGCGTGCTGGCCGAGGTCTGCCCGCCACTCTCTGCCGCTGCGAGCGCCCGCGATGCGTGTGCAACCGCATCGCGACACGCTGCTGTCCCTTGCGATCGCGGCGCCCTCTGGGCAGAATATGAAGGCCTGATCGCCTGACATCCGGGTAAGCCATGCGAGGGCTGATGACACTGGAAGCCTGGGACGAATTGCGCACGGCGCTGCATGTGACCCGCGCCGGAACGGTCAGCGGGGCTGCGCAGGCGCTTGGCGTCCATCACGCGACGGTCATTCGCCATGTCGACGCGCTCGAGGATCGGTTGGGTGTGAAGCTGTTTCAGCGGCACGCCAAAGGCTATACCGCGACCGAGGCCGGGCAGGCCCTGTTCGAGACCGCTGCCGAGGCCGAGATGCGCTTCGAGCAGATGGCCGCACGGTTGCGATCGCTGCAGTCGGGGCTTTCGGGCGATCTTGTGATCACCACGATACCAGAGCTGAGCAGCTTCCTTCTCCCCACACTTGCAGAGTTGATACGCGCGCACCCGACGCTTGTGCCCTGTCTGCGGATCGAAGAGCGTGTGTTGCGGCTCGAGTACGGGGAAGCTCACCTTGCAATTCGCGCCGGCGCGCGCCCGTCCGAGCCCGATAATGTCGTCCAGCCACTTGGCAAGCTCCCGATCGCGCTTTTCGCAGCCCCGAGCTATCTTGAGGTGCATGGCGCGCCCACACGCGCCGAAGAGCTTTCAGCGCATCGCTTCATTGGCCCGGACAACGCCCGCGCGCCCTATGAGCAATGGCTCGCGGCGCGCGAGTTGCGCATCGGGTTTCGCAGCAATGCTTACAATGTGCGTCTTGCCGCGATGGAGTCGGGCCTCGGGCTGGGCTTTCTGCCGGCAGCGCTAGAGCAGCCGGGTCTGGTTCGGCTTGGTCTGGCTGAACCGGATTGGGCTTCGGAACTGTGGCTCGTCACCCATGTCGATCTTCACCGCAGCCCCAAGGTCCAAATGGCCGCGCAGGCACTCAAACCGCTGATGTCGCGGCTGGCCCGACCAGAGAGCGGCTAGCGGGGGGCGGTAGAATCGCGGCGACAGACGCTTGCATGCGGTGGCAGGCCTTTGCCGGTTCAGGGGCTCGAGGCCGTGAACCCGGCCTCGGCCATCAGCCTGTTCGAGCCCTTCTCGACGACCTGCTCCAGTTCGCTCAGGAACGCGCGCGGGGATTTTCCGGCCGGGATCGGGTTCAGAAACTCGACCACCGCAAGGCCGGGCTTGCGATATAATCCGTGGCGCGGCCAGAACACCCCGACATTGGTGGCGACTGGAGTGCAATCCTGTCCCAGTTGCTCGTAAAGCACGGCCGAGCCGACCTTGTAGGGCAGATAAGCCCCCGGTGCGACCCGCGTGCCCTGCGGATAGATGATCAGTTGCCCACCGGCGTCCTGGCCCTTGGTGACACCCTCGACCATCTGCCGGATGGCCGCGCCGCGCTTGCCGCGATCAACGGGCACGCAGCCCACCCGCAGCGCATACCAGCCGAAGAGCGGCGCATAGACAAGCTGGCGCTTCATGATGAACCGCGGGCGTGGCAGCGCCCCAAAGATCAGAATGATGTCGAGGAAAGACTGGTGCTTGGCTGCGATAAGGACCGGGCCCTGCGGTACCTTTCCGCGGATCTCTGTGCGCAAGCCCACCATCACGGCCGCTGACCAGCGGACATAGCGGCAATAGGTGTGACAGGCGCGCAGGGCCATCTCGCGGCGGAAGATTGCAAAGGGGGCGAAGACGACCGCCAGCACAACCATCGCGAGATACATCTGCGCGATGAAGAACAACGAGCGGATCGACTGAATCGCATGGGCCATCACGTCACCCCTTTCAGAACGCGGCGCGCAGTGGCAAGGCTGGCGGCGTAGGCGAGGATCAGGGCAATCACGGGCAGCGCGAGCGGCAGGAACCACCCGCTGCCCTGAAAGCCAAGTCCTGCAAGCAGATGCATGCCCTCGCCCGCCCCGGGCAGGCTGAGCAGCGTACCAACAGCGATCGCTGTGCCGAGCAGCGCGCCAAGCCCTGTGCGCAGGCTTATCTGGCGCACGAAAGCACGTGCGATGAACCGGTCGCGCGCGCCCACTAGCCGCAGGACCGAGATCACCTGCCTGTTCGAGGCCATCGCGGCACTGGCCGCCAGCGTGATCATTGCTGCCATCACCCCCCCGATGAGCACGAGCGAAACGAGCGCTACGCCGCGCAGGGCCGTCGCCGCCTCGATGAGTGGCGCGCGCCAGCGTGTGTGGTCATCATAGACCGCGCCCGGTGCCTCGGCCTGAAGCCGCAAGCGCAACCCCTCGCGATCCGGGCCCTCCGGGGTCTCGCGCAATTCGATCAGCCGTGGCAAGGCCAGTGTGTCGAGCGGCAGATCCGGGCCGAGCCAAGCTTCGAGCAACTCGGCCTGCGCGCTTGGCGCAAGAAGCACTGCCTCTGCGATCCCGGGCGTCGTGCGCAAGACCTCGAGCACGATAAGGGTCTGGCCTTCGATCTCTCCTGCGGGGGCAGTAATCCGCACTGTCGCTGTTTGCGCGAGCGCCTCACCCCAGCCTTGTGCGAGGCGCGCTGCACTCACCGACAGGGCCATCGCGAAGACTGCCAGAAAGCACATTGCCGCCGCGCCGACGGATACGAGCCAGGTATTCTGCCCTGACCTTGGCACCACGAGCCTAGAGATCGTTCGCTGGCTCACAGCTCGGTCCCCGCTGTCTGCAAGGTCTTGCCCGCGATCCGCAGCACACGCGCGCTGACCTGCGATTTCGCCAGCCTGATCAGATTGAGATCATGGGTCGCGATCAGTACCGCGGTTCCTGTCCGGTTTAACTCGATCATCAGTTTCAGCAGGCGTTGCGACATCTCCCAGTCGAGATTGCCTGTCGGCTCATCGGCGAGCAGCATCTCCGGGGCAGAGATGATCGCGCGCGCAAGCGCTGCGCGCTGCCGCTCTCCGCCCGAAAGTGTTGGCGGAAGCGCGTCTGTGTGCGCGCTCAGGCCGACCCAGGAGAGCAGATCATTGAATTCGTCATCCGAGACAGCACGCCCGGTAGCGGTCATCGGCAGGCTCACATTTTGCCCGACGCTCAGATGATCGAGAAACTCGCAATTCTGATGCACCACACCGATCCGCTGACGGGTTTCGGCCAGCGTATCGCGCGGCATGCTGGTCAGTTCCCGGTCGAGCAAGCGTACTACCCCGCTGGTCGGCACCAGTTCGCCGTAGCACATCTTGACGAAGCTGCTTTTGCCCGCGCCCGAGGGGCCGGTCAGGAAATGGAAGCTGCCAGGGTCCAGCCGCACGGTCACATCTCGGAACAGCGGGCCGCCGCCGTAATCGTGGGTCACATTCTCAAAAGCGATCATCCTGCCCCCGCGGCCGCCTCTTCTGTGCCCGAACCCGATCGCCAGCCACGGATTCCCCGCTTTTGTTTGAGTTACGTTAATCGCTTGGCGATAGTCTAGGGGCTTGCTACAACATTGTTCACCACGCGCCAATGCTCCCTTTGCAAGTGTTTCAGGATCGAGTTATGCGGATAATATGCCCGAATTGCTCTGCTCAATATGAAATCGACGCGTCGTTGCTGCCCAAGGACGGGCGCGAAGTTCAATGTTCTGCATGCAATCACGTGTGGTTTCATTGCCCGGATGTCACGGCAAGCACCCCGCGCCGTCCGGCATCTCCTCATCCGCGGAAATCGGCAGTTGCAGCACCCGCGTGTGCATACCCCGATGAGGAAGACACGGCCATTGACACTTCCGAGCGGCCCGTGGGGCACGGCAAGCCCGCGCGGGAACTCGATCCGGGTGTACTCGACATCCTGCGCGATGAGGCTGATTTCGAAGCCCGTGCTCGCGCGGCGGAAAGCCTCGAGTCGCAGCCCGAACTGGGCCTGTCCGCAAGGTCGCAATGGCCAAGCAGCGCAACGGTTGCGCCGCTAAAGTCATCGGATGCCGCAGCAGACACGCAACCCGCGCCCGATGGAAGAGGCACTACATCAAGGCCCAGCGCGGCGAGCGCTGCCCTTCCGGATATCGCGACGATCGACCCAACTTTCGACGCCGCCGATGAGGCACCCACGGCTCCGACGGGGATGGAACAACAGGCACGC
>SLKB01000326.1 GCA_007134805.1 Paracoccaceae bacterium | reverse complement strand
GCGTGTCGCGGTAGATCTCGGAATAGCACTCATCGGCGAAGATGCGGAAATCATGGCTCTCGGCAAGCGCGATCAGATCACGCCAGTAGGTGGCATCGGCCACAGCCCCCTGCGGGTTCGCAGGCGAGCACAGATAGGCAATCGCTACCCGGTCGAGATCGGCCTTGGGCAGCGCGCGATAATCGGGCAGATGGCCCGTCGCCTCGGTCGCGGGCACAAAGCGCGGCTCTGCCCCCACAGCAAGTGCCGCAACCGCATAAACCTGATAAAAAGGGTTTGGCGTCAGGATCAATGGCCTTTCGCCGCGCGTCTGCTCGGGGCAGAGCGCGAGCGCTGCGTTGAAGAGCCCCTCGCGCGTGCCGTTGAGCACCATGAGGTTCGCATCCTCAAGCGCCACTCCATAGCGGCCGCGCACCCAGGCGCGGATGGCCGAAAGGAGCGGCGCGATCCCCTCATTTACCGGATAGCGCGCAAAGCCATCGAGATGGGCGTTCAGCACCTCCGCCAGGAAGGGCGGCATGGCATGGCGCGGCTCGCCGATCGACATGGCCACAGGCTCGGCGCCCGGCGGGTGCGGGTCCAGAAGCGCACGCAGGCGCGGGAATGCGTATTCTGGCAGGTTCGAAAACCGCTCAGGAAATGCCATTGACTGCCTCGAAATCCGGGGGTCTATCGCCCCACTTTGGACGTGAGGATAACGCGACAGCCGCGGCGGGTCCAGAAAAACGGGCGCAGTTTTGCCGTTAACCCTGCGGATTTGTGGTTTTTCGCAGACAAATGACGGAAAAGCCAAGATCTTGTGCCTCTAGCCTGCCCGAACCCGACCCGTTGATCACCCCAGGCTCGCCTCGATCGCCACACCCATGCGCAGCAGGCGATCCTCGCTCATGGGCGCGCCCATCACGCTGATGCCCACCGAGGGCACCCCCGTCGGCACTGTCATCGCACAGAGTCCCAGAAGATTGCCGATCCGCGTATTGCGCAGGGTCAGCAGGTTCTCGGTGGTGAAATAGGCGTGATCGTCCATCAGCCGCTGCGCCTCGGGGGGCATGTTCGCAGCGGTCGGCAAGAGCACGCCATCATAGCCCGCGACCTGCTCCAGATAGGCCGCGCGGTGGCGCATCAGTGCGGCCCAGGCGGCGATATAGTCGCTCGCCAAGTGCGCGGCGCCGGAGCGGAAGCGCTCCAGCACCGGGGGAAACATCTTCTCGGGCGCGGTCTCTATCACATCGCGCCACTGGGCGTAACATTCGGGCGTGTAGATGATCGCCGACAGCGCCAGAACCTCGTCGATCACGCTCAGGCGCGCGCGGGTGATCCGCGCCCCAGCAAGTTCCAACTTCGTCACTGCGCTCTCGAACCCCTGCGCGGGCAGGTCGCGGATATCCTCAAAGGGCGCACCATCTAGCACGAGGAAATGCCGTCCCGCCAGCGCCGCGCCGCGCAGATCCGGAGCGGGCCGCGCCTCCATGCAGGCGAGCACCAGCGCACAATCCTCGACGCTGCGCGCGAGCGGTCCAACCGTGTCGAAGTTCGGCGCAAGCGGTACCACCCCGCGCAGCGACAGCCGCCCTGCCGTGGTCTTCAGCCCCACCAGATCGTTCCATGCGGCCGGCACGCGCACCGATCCGCCCGTATCCGACCCGATCGCCGCGCCCGCCAATCCGAAGGCGACCGAGGCCGCCGCCCCCGAGGAACTGCCCCCCGGCACGGCGCCCGCGTCATTGATGCAGGGCGGCGTGGCGGTCACCGGGTTAAGCCCAAGCCCCGAATAGGCGAACTCGGTCTGATGCGTCTTGCCAAGGCAGATCGTGCCGGCGCGCGTCATGGCCTGAAGGACCTCGGCGTCCTCTTGCGGCACGCGCCCTGCCAGCAGCGCCGAGCCGCCCTCGGTCGCCACCCCGGCCGTGTCGAAGAGATCCTTCCAAGACACTGGCACCCCATCCAGCGGGCCGGCACGCAGCCCGGCTTTCGCGCGGTCGCGTGCGGCCATCGCCTCGTCAAGCGCGCGACCCTCGGTCAGCCGCGCATAGATCCGTGTGCCCGCCGGGTGCGCCTTGATCGCCTCGAGATAAGCCTCGGTCAGTTCCATCGGGCAGAGATCCCCTGCCGCGATCGCCTCGGCCTGCGCGCTTGCGCTCTTTGTCACCCATTCCATCCCGGCTGCCCCGCATTGCGCCCCACCTGCGGTCAGCCTAAAGCGCGCCCGAGCCGATGGAAAGACGCGTTGACCGCAGCGGTGACAGATGCCGCATGGACAAGCCGTCTGCCGATGCCATAATTGGCGCATGACACATGATACCGATATCCTGATCGTGGGCGGTGGGCTGAACGGGCCCGCGCTTGCTCTGGCGCTTGCGCATGCGGGGCTCAGCGTAAGCGTGATCGACGCGCTGCCGCGGGCCACGCGGGACACCGACCAGTTCGACGGGCGCGCGTATTCGCTGGCGCTGGGCTCGACCCGCGTGCTCGACGCGATCGGCGTCTGGACGGGCCTTGCGCCGCAGGCCCAGCCGATCCTGCAGGTCAAGGCAAGCGATGGCCGCCCCGGCGAAGGGGCCGCGCCCTTCTTCCTAAATTTCGACCATGCCGAGATCGAAGAAGGCCCGATGGGCTACATGATCGAGGATCGCTTCCTGCGACAGGCGCTCCTGCGGGCGATGGATGCCAGCGCGCATGTCACCCAGATCGACAGCGCGAGGGTCATGGATCAACGGGTCGATGCGGGCGGGGTCGAGGTCACGCTCGACGGCGGACAGCACCTGCGCGCGCGACTGCTCATCGGCTGCGACGGGCGCGAGAGCGGCACGGCGCGGCGCGCCGGCATCAAGCGCACTGGCTGGGACTATGGACAGACAGCGCTCGTCTGCGCCATCGGGCATGAACACCCGCATCACGGCATCGCGCATCAACTCTTCCTTCCGGCGGGCCCGCTTGCGATCCTGCCTCTGCCGGGCAATCGCGCGCAAGTGGTCTGGACTGAAGGGACCGCGCGCGCAGCCCAGATCATGGCGATGGATGACGCCGATTACCTTGCGACGCTGCGTCCCTGCTTCGGCGATTTCCTGGGCGCACTGCGGCTCAGCGGCGCGCGCTACAGCTACACGCTGCGCCTCAGCCTCGCCAACAGCTTCATTGCCCCGCGCGTAGTACTTGTGGGCGATGCGGCGCATGGGCTGCACCCGATCGCCGGGCAGGGGCTCAATTTCGGTTTGCGCGATGTAGCAGCGCTTGCCGAAGTGCTCACCCTCGCTGCCCGCCGGGGCGAGGATATCGCCGCGCCCCTCGTACTCACGCGCTATCAGGAATGGCGCCGCTTCGACACCGTGATGATGGCGCTCGGCACTGATGGCGTGAACCGGCTCTTTTCAAACGACAATGCGCTTCTGCGTAGCGCGCGCGATCTCGGCATGGGGCTCGTCAACCGCATCCCCACGCTGCGCCGCAGATTCATCCGCGAGGCGGCCGGCCTTTCGGGCGACCTGCCCCGCCTGCTGCGGGGCCTGCCCATCTGACGCTTGGGCGCGCCGCCCGCGCGGCAGACCCGCCGCGCAGCGCCCGCGAGATGTGGCCCCTGGCCACGGCGGAGGGGGCGCTCCCCCCTCCCCCCGCGCGCGGCTCGATATGCCGCGCAGCCGTGCTATCTTTCCTTCAAATCACCTCAGAGGACGTACGCGATGCTCCGAATTCTCACTCTGCTTCTTGGCCTCCTGATCGCTTCCCCCATGCTCAACCCCGCCAGCGCCCAGACAACCGAGACCGCCATCGTCGCGGGCGGCTGCTTCTGGTGCGTCGAATCCGATTTCCGCAGGGTCGACGGGGTGGTCGATGTGCGCGTGGGCTTTTCGGGCGGCGACCAGCCCGATCCCAGCTACGATGACGTGGTGCGCGGCCGCACCGACCATCTCGAGGCCGCGCGCATCGAGTTCGACCCTGCGCAGATCAGCTATGACCAGATCCTGCACCTGTTCATGCGCTCGATCGACCCGCTCGACGCAGGCGGGCAATTCTGTGACCGCGGCGCGCATTACACCACCGCCATCTTCGCCACCCCCGAGCAGACCACCTTGGCCGAAGCCGCCATCCGCGAAGCCGAAGCCGAACTCGGAACTTCGGTTGTGACGCCTGTGCGCGACGCGATGCCCTTCTATGAGGCCGAGGATTTCCACCAGAACTACGCCAACAGCGACGAGCGCACGCTCACACGCTTCGGCTGGGTTGAGCGGAGCGATGCCTACAAGCGCTACCGCGAAGGCTGCGGCCGCGACCGACGCGTGCGCGAGCTCTGGGGAAGCGCTGCTCCCTTCGCAGGCTAAGCCGCACCCAAGCCGCACTTGGCATTATAAGGGCTGACGCAGCGCCTCGATCTCGGCGCGCGTCGGCATGGCGCTGGCAGTGCCGGGGCGCGTGACCTGAAGGGCGGCGGCGCCAGCGGCGAATTCCATCACCTCGGCTGCCTCCAACCCCTGATCGAGCGCTGCCGCCAGCGCGCCGGTGAAGCAATCCCCGGCCCCGGTCGTATCGACGACCGCGACCTCGGGGGCAGCCACTGCGATCTGGGCCGTGCCGCGCGCGTGCCAACTCGCCCCTTGCGCGCCGCGGGTCACGATGACCGCCTCGACCGGCAGATCCTCGAAGGGCAGGTCCAGTGCGTCCTGCAATTGCTGCGCCTCGACAGCGTTCATCACCAGAATATTGACGAAGGGCAGCACCGCCTGCACGGCAGAAAGCTCGAAGGGGGCGGCGGAATACACCACCTCCAGCCCGAGCCCCATCGCGGCCTCGGCCACCTCGGGGACGAAGGCGCTCTCGTTCTGCACCAGCAGGATATCCCCGATCTGCGCCGCGCCCAGCGCGTCAAGAACTGGCGCAAGCGCCATCGCATGATTGGCCCCTGCATGCGTCACGATCGCATTCTCGCCCGCAGGGTCGAGCATGATCACTGCGTGGCCAGTCGGCGCGGTCACCTCCTGCACATGCGTGCAATCGACACCATAACCTTCAAGCGCGGCGCGCATCGCCGCCCCGTCCGGCCCGATGGCGCCCAGATGCCGCACGCGTGCCCCGGCGCGGACTGCGGCAACCGACTGGTTGGCGCCCTTGCCGCCCAGCTCGACCCGGTAGCTGCGGCTCGCGATAGTCTCGCCCGGGCTGGGCAAATGGTCGAGATGATGGAAATGGTCGATATTGATCGACCCGAAACACCATATGCTCATGCTGCCCTCCCCTGCTCAATCGATCTCACAGGCGGCCATCACCGCCATGTTGACGATGTCATTCACCGTGGCCCCTGTCGAGCAGATCTGGATCGGACGCGGCAGCCCCACCAGAATCGGCCCGATCACGGTCGCGCCCGCCATCTCCTGCATCAGCTTGACCGAGATCGAGGCCGAATGCCGCGCCGGAACCACAAGGATATTCGCAGGCTCGCTTAGCCGCGAGAAAGGGTAATGCGCCGCCGCCCCGCGGTTGAGCGCAACATCGACTGTCATCTCGCCCTCATAGTCGAAATCCACACCGCGCGCATCGAGCACTTCCGCCGCCTTGTGCATCTTCTCCGCGCGTTCCGAGACCGGATAGCCGAAGGTCGAGAAACTCACGAAGGCAACCCGCGGCTCCAGCCCCAGATGACGCGCGACCGAGGCCGCGCGCGTGGCAATATCCGCCAGATCCGTCTCGGAGGGCCATTCATGCACCAGCGTGTCGGCGATGAGCACGATGCGCCCATTGTGCAGAAGTGCCGTGACCCCCACGGCGCCATCCTCGGCGCGCGCGTCAAAGACATGGTTGATCAGCCCCATCACATGCGCCGATTTCCGCGTGACACCGGTTACCAGCGCGTCGCCATGCCCATGCGCGAGCATCAGCGCCGCGAAGACATGCCGGTCGCGCGCGGCCAGCCGATGCACATCCTTCTGATCATGCCCCTTGCGTTGCAGCCGCGCATAGAGATGCGCCTTGTAGGTGTCCAGATGCGCCGAATTGCCTGCATTGACGATCTGCAATTCGCCCACCGCATCGCGCAGCCCGGCCGCCGTGAGCTTGGCGGCCACATCCTCGTCGCGCCCCACGACCAGCGCCTCGCCGTAGCCGCCGCGCTGATAGGCGACCGCCGCGCGCAGCACG
>SLKB01000053.1 GCA_007134805.1 Paracoccaceae bacterium | reverse complement strand
GCGCTGGTGCCGAAGGCGTCCTTTGTCATCCTGATCCGGTTGTGGTTCGAGGCCCTGCCGGATCTCGCAGGGCCCGTGGCGCTGATGCTGCTGGGAGGGCTGGGGGCTGCCGCCGTGATCTGGGGGGGCGTGATGGCGCTGGGCCAGCCGCGGCTGAAGCTGATCGTGGCTTATTCGACCGTCGCGCAGCTGGGCTACATGATGCTTGTCTTCCCGCTTGCAGGCGGCGCGGGGGCCGCGCAGCCCTGGTCAGCGGGCGCCTGGACGGGGGCGATGTTCCAGGCGCTGAGCCATGGTTTGTCCAAGGCCGCGATGTTTCTGGTCGCAGGGCTCTTCATCGCGGCGGCGGGCAGCGACCGGCTGGAGGACCTGCGCGGGATCGTGCGCGACATGCCAATGGCCTGCATGGCCTTCGCGCTGGCCGCGGTCACGCTTCTGGGCCTGCCGCCCTCGGGCGGGTTCACGGCGAAATACCTGCTGATGACCTCGGCCTTTGCGGCAGGGCAGTGGCCCTGGGCGCTGGTGCTCGCGGGGGGCGGGTTGCTGGCGGCCGCCTATCTCTATGCGCCGCTTGCGCAGATCTTCGCGCGCGCCTCGACCCAGGGGACACTCCGCCCCGTCTCGCGCGCGCGGCAGTCGGTGCCACTGATCCTCGCGGGCTTTGCGATCCTGCTCGGGATCGCCTCGGCGCTGCCTTTCGAGTTCTTGCAGATAGGCCGCCCCGAGACCGCCGAGGAGGGGTTATGACCGCGGCCCTTCCGCTGCTGATCCTGATGACCTCGCTCGTGCCGGCGGTGCTGGGGTTTTTCGTCGCGCAGGAAAGCCACGTCTTGCGCAACACGCTCAATCTGGGCGGGGCGCTTCTGAAACTGGGGCTGATCGTGGCCATGCTGGTCGCAGTGGCCGGGGGCGCGAGCTATGAAAGCGAAGTGCCGCTTGCCCCGGGGCTGGTGCTCTTGTTGCGCGTCGATGCGCTGGCGCTGCTGTTTGTCTCGCTCTCGGCCACGCTGTGGTTGCTGACAACGCTTTATGCGATCCGCTATTTCGGCGCCAAGGCCGAGTTGTCGCGGTTCTTCGGCTTCTTCAGCCTGTGCGTGGCGGCGACGACGGGGATCGCGCTCTCGGGCTCGCTGATCTCTTTCTTCATCTTCTTCGAGTTGCTGACGCTGAGCACATGGCCGCTTGTCGCGCACAAGCAGGATGGCGCATCGCTGCGGGCGGCGCGCGTCTATCTGGCCTATGCGCTGCCCGGCTCGGTCGCGCTTCTGTGGGCGATAATCTGGCTGGAGTCGAGCACCGGCCCCGTCCTGTTCACCGAGCCGCCCGATCTGAGCGTGCTCGACCCGAATGCGTTGCGCGCGATCTTCGTGCTCTTCATCCTCGGGCTCGGGGTGAAGGCCGCAGTGATCCCACTGCATGGCTGGTTGCCGACCGCCATGGCCGCGCCGGCACCCGTCTCGGCTCTGTTGCATGCCGTGGCCGTGGTCAAGGCGGGGGCGTTCGGCATGGTGCGGATCATCTATGATGTGTTCGGATCCGAGCAGATGGTGGCGCTGGGGCTGTCGGTGCCGCTGGCAGCGCTTGCATCCGCCACGATCCTGTGGGGGTCGATCCGCGCGCTGCAACAGGATGAGATCAAGAAGCGGCTGGCCTTTTCGACAGTCAGTCAGGTGAGCTACATCCTGCTTGGCGCAGCCCTTGCGAGCCCGCTTGCGATGATCGGCGGGCTGGTGCATCTTGTGCATCAGGGGCTCATGAAGATCACGCTGTTTTTCTGCGCGGGCATCTATGACGAGCAAGCCGGCATCAAGCGGATCGAGGAGTTGGACGGGATGGGGGCGCGCATGCCCTGGACATCGGCCTGTTTCTCGCTGGGGGCGATGGGGATGATCGGGCTGCCCCCGCTCGCCGGGTTCGTGAGCAAGTTCTATCTGGCTCTTGGCGGGATCGAGGCGGGCGCGCCCTGGGTGCTGGGAGTGCTGGCGGGCTCGACGTTGCTGAATGCTGCCTATTTCCTGCCGCTGCTGCATCGGTTGTGGTTTCGCCCTGCGCGCGCCGATGCCGGCGGGTCCGAGGCTGCGCCGGCGCTGATCCTGCCGGCCGTGGTGACTGCCGCCGGCAGTCTGGGTGTGGGTCTGCTGGCGGCGTCCGACCTCAGCCCGCTTGGCTGGGCGAACCTGATCGTGATGCGGGATTACGTGCCATGAGCGGGGTGCTGGCAGGGTCGGTCTGGCCATTCGTGATCGTGGTGATCCCGCTGCTGATCGGGCTTGTCCCGCTTGTGCCTGCGTGGCGGGGCGTGGCGCTCTGGCTTCTGGCCGTGGCACCCTTGCCGGCGTTCGGCTTCGCGCTGATGGGCGCGCCCGGGGCTTCTGATCTGCCGGATCTGCTGCTGGGCGTGGTGCTTGGCATGGCGCCGGGGGGGGCGATCCTGATCTTCGGGATGGTCGCTGCGGTCTGGGCTGTGGCGGGGCTGCATGTGGCACTGACCTTCCCGCCCGATCAGAAAAGCGCAATCCTTGCAGGCTTCTGGTGCCTGACGCTTTCGGGCAATCTGGCGGTGTTCCTGGCGCAGGATATCGTGACCTTCTATGTGGCCTTTGCAGCCGTGTCGCTGGCGGCGTGGTTCATTGTCGTCCACCAGCGCACGGACAGGGCCCTTCATGCGGGGCGGATCTATATCGTCCTCGCGGTTCTGGGCGAGGCCGCGCTCCTCGTGGGGCTTGTCATGGGGGCATCCGCTGCCGACAGTCTGCGCATCGAGGATGTGCGTGCCGCACTGCCGGGCGCGCCGTCGAGCATGCTTGTGGTCGGGCTTCTGGTGGCTGGCTTCGGGCTCAAGGCCGGACTGGTGCCGCTGCATGTCTGGCTTCCGCTGGCGCATCCGGCCGCGCCCGTGCCGGGTTCGGCAGTGCTGTCGGGGGCGATCGTCAAGGCGGGGGTGATCGGGATGATCCTGTTCCTGCCCGCGGGCAGCGACTGGGCGAGCATTGTCATCTGGACCGGCGCGTTCGGTGCCTTTGCGGCCGCGCTCTGGGGGCTGACGCAGGCCGACCCGAAGGCGATCCTCGCCTATTCGACAGTCAGCCAGATGGGGGTGATCCTGGCGCTTGTGGCGATGGGGGTGCAGGGGGCAGGGTATTACGCGATGCATCACGGGTTCGCCAAGGGAGCGTTGTTCCTGCTGGTGGGGGTCATGGCCGCAGCGCCCGGGAAGGGCGCGCGCCGGGCCGCGCTGGTGGCCGCCGCGCTGGCTGCCCTGTCCGTCGCGGGGCTGCCGTTGAGCGGCGGCGCACTGGCGAAGGCCGCGGCCAAGGCCGAGATGGACCGGGAGGCCGCGCTGGTGCTCACGGCCACGGGCGTGAGCACGACACTGCTTCTGGTGTGGTTTCTCAAGACCGTCGCGCGCGGCGCGGTGGCGCACAAGCCCGGCCCATTCCGGATGCTCTTTGCCAGCGCGGCGGCGCTTGTGGCCGCGGCCTGGCTGGTGCCCTGGGCGTTCTGGGGGGGGCAGACGGGGCTCGCGCTGTATTACCCGCTTGGGGCTGCGCCACTTTATGAGGCGGGATGGCCGTTGCTCGTCGGTAGCGCGCTGGCGATGATCCTGTTGCGCGGCTGGCTGCCTAGCTTTCCCGCAGGCGATCTGCTGAACCTGCTGCCCCGGCCGCCGCGCTTGCCGGCCTTGCCTGTGCCCGCGCGCCTGCCCGCGCTGGAACGTCTGCGCACGCGCCTGGGCGAGGTGATCGATGTCGCGCGCGATCTTGAAGCGGTGATGCGACACTGGCCGCGCGCGGGCCTCATGATGGTCGGGGTTGGGGCGGCGCTGTTGGCGAGCCTGAGCTTCGGCTGAGGACCGCACAAGAAAAGGGGCGCCTGCAGCGCCCCCTTTCGTCGGCTTTAAGACCTACAATCTTTCGATGCTGGGGGCGTCGCCCACTCTGACAACGGTCACGTTTTCGGTCAGAAGCGCTTTCAGGAGGGCGAAGAGCATTGCGAAGACGAGGATGAAGATCGGCAGACCGACCACTGTGATTACCTGCTGAAGCGCCACGAGCCCTGCCTCGCCGGCGAGCACGATCAGCATCGCGGCCACTGCCCCTTCCGAGACACCCCAGAACACCCGCTGGCGCACAGGCCCCGGATCCGTGTCGCCCGTGCAGAGCATGTCGACCACGAGCGAGGCCGAATCCGACGAGGTTGCAAAGAAGATCGCCACGATCACCACCGCCAGGCCCTGGATGAGTTGCGTCATCGGGTAGTTCTCGAAAAAGGCGAACATCGCGAATTCCGGGCCCCGGCCCACGGCTTCGGCGATCTGGCCGGCACCATCGCCGAGTGCGGCGCGCGCGGCCTCGCCGATGCCGTCGATCTCCATCGCCGACCAGCCGAAGATCGCGAACCACACGAGCGTGAAGAGCGACGGCGCCAGCAGCACCCCGAGGACGAATTCGCGGATCGTCCGGCCCTTCGAGATCCGCGCGACGAAGATGCCGATGAAGGGTGACCAGGTGACTGTCCAGGCCCAGTAAAAGACAGTCCAGCCGCCCTGCCAGCCCCAGCCATCGTCATTGGTGTAGCTCGCCATCATGTCGTTCCAGAAGGCCATCGGGAAGATGTTGGACACGTAGATGCCCATTGTCTCGATGATCCCGCGCAGCAGGAACACTGTTGAGCCCGTGAGCAGCACGAACGCCATGAGCGCCGTTGCCATGCCGATATTGATGTTGGAGAGGGTTTTCACCCCCTTGTCGAGCCCCACGATGATCGAGGTCGTGGCCACGGCCGTGAGCACCGTGATGATGATCACCTTTGCCGTCACGCTGTCGGGCACGCCCATGAGTTCCGACAGGCCTGCATTGATCTGGTTGGTGCCCAGCCCGATCGACACGGCAACCCCGAACAGCGTGCCGAGAATGGCCGCGATGTCGATGGTCTTGCCGATCGGGCCATAGATGCGGTCCTTCAGGAACGGATAGAAGACCGAACTCACCCGGATCGGCAGGTCATGGCGATAGACGAAATAGGCAAAGGCCAGCCCTGGCAGCGTGAAGATCGTCCAGGTGTGCAGGCCCAGATGATAGAGCGAGAAGCCCATCGCCTCGCGCGCGGCCTGGACCGAGTGCGGCTCGGTCCCGTCATAGGGTGGGCTCGAGAAATGCAGGATCGGCTCGGCCACGCCCCAGAACATCAGGACCGTCCCGATCCCGCCGGCAAAGAGCATCGTGAACCACGAAAGGTTCGAGTATTCCGGCTTGCTTTCCTTGGGGCCGAGGCGGATGTTGCCGTATTTGCTGAGCGCCACCCAGACCAGGAAGATCAGCCAGACATTCACCCCCATGATGAAGAACCAGCCCAGATTGGTCACGATCCAGTCGCGGGCGCCTGCAAAGAAATCTCCGATCCGCTCTGGCGCGATGATCAGCGCCAGAAGGAACAGAACCATAAGTCCGGCGGCCCAGAAAAAGATCGTGGGGTCTGTGCGCAATCCCAGCCGTTTTGCCAAAAGGTCCATGGGTCAACTCCCTGCTTGCACCTGCCCTGCGTCGGAGCATGTGCGTGTCTTGAGGGGGATCGTGTGCAGTGGCGCACCAATTCCCGCAGTGGTCATGCGAAAAGTCAATGAGTTGAACGCATGACACTACCCGACGGTTGCAGGTCTGTTCGCCCGGTTCAAGACGGAAGGTGCCTCTGCTGCCCCGAAAGGCGCCGCGATGCCGGATCAGGCATCATTTTTTGGCGTGCGAGAAGGCTTCAGCGGAAATTCAGCGGCAGGTTGAAGTGGTGCACACCCGCGCTGACACCTTGCGGGGCACGCGGCAGGCGCGCGCGGCGCACTGCCGCGATCGCGGCCTGATCAAGCGCGCCCTGGCCAGAGCCTGCCGTGACCGAGACTTGCGCCAGCCGGCCATCGTGATGAACGGCAAGGCGTAGCTGGACAGTCCCGCGCCCGGCGCGGCCGGCAGCGGGCTGCTGGCGCTGGATCGCGGCGCGAATGCCGCCACCCCATTGGGCAAGCGCGCTTGCGTCATTTCCAGAGCCGCCACTGTGCACAGGTGCGCGGGCCTGCCCGCTCTCATCGGCCGCGCCTGTGCCGGCCGCGCGCGCTGTGGCCGGCGCCCGCCCGCCT
>SLKB01000142.1 GCA_007134805.1 Paracoccaceae bacterium | reverse complement strand
ACGCGGGTGATGACGACGTTCAAAAATCCCAGATAGCGGATGATCACATCCATCCAACCCCTCCCTGCATCGCGCGCCGCCCTTCCTCCTCCAAGGATTTCGCAGCGCTGCGGAAATAGGTAGCACGACTGGCTCAATCCTGTCAAAATCTTTATTGGAATTTTTTATTTGTTTTTCAACAATAGTTTAGTGGACTTTTTGGTAAATCTCAAACCCGGAGGGATCGCATGAGGAGAAAATTTCCTGAGTTCTCTTGCAGCGATACGATTTTGGTGACACACTTCGCGCATGCTGCAGATCCGCCCGGAGGAGGGGCAGGTCTGCAGCCGCAGACGGGAGGGTCCAGTGGCGAGACGCAACATCACCGACCTGCGCAGCCAGCGCTGGTATGCCGCGCAGGACATGCGCGGCTTCGCGCATCGCCAGCGCACCCAGCAGATGGGCCTGCGGCGTGAGGAATTCCTCGGAAAGCCGGTGATCGCCATCGTCAACACCTGGTCCGATCTCAGCCCCTGCCATGCGCATCTGCGCGATCGGGCCGAGGCGGTCAAGCGCGCGGTCTGGGCGGCGGGGGGCTTTCCGGTCGAGCTGCCCGCACTGTCGCTGGGCGAGGTGATGGTCAAGCCAACCACCATGCTCTACCGCAACTTTCTCGCGATGGAAGTCGAGGAGCTTCTGCGCTCGCACCCGATCGACGGCGCGGTTCTGCTGGGCGGCTGCGACAAGACCACGCCGGGGCTCTTGATGGGCGCGATCTCGATGGATATCCCCGCGATCTTCTGCCCTGCAGGGCCGATGCTGAACGGCCGCTGGAAGGGCAGGACGCTGGGCGCGGGCACGCATACCCGCGCCTATTGGGACAAGCTGCGCGCGGGCGAGATCAGCCAGGCCGACTGGGTGGATCTGGAAAGCCGGATGACGCGGTCGTTCGGGACTTGCAACACGATGGGCACAGCCTCGACCATGACCTCGATCGTCGATGCGATGGGGATGACGCTGCCCGGGGCCTCCTCGGTGCCGGCCGCTGATTCGGGCCATGCGCGCATGGCCTCTGCCTGCGGGGAGCGCATTGTCGAGATGGTCTGGGAGAACCTGCGCCCCAGCGATATCCTGTCGCGCGCCGCGTTCGAGAACGGGGCGCGCGTGTTCATGGCGCTTGGCGGCTCGACCAATGCCGCGGTGCATCTCGTGGCCCTTGCGCGGCGCGCGGGCGTCGATTTCGGCCTTGCGGATCTGGACCGCGTGGCCGGCGAAGTGCCCGTGCTGGTCAATATCTTCCCCGCCGGCGACAAGCTGATGGAGGATTTCCATTTCGCAGGCGGCCTGCCCGCGCTGCTGGCACGGCTCGCGGACAGGCTTGATCTGTCGGCGCGCACGGTCACGGGCACCTTGGCCGATGCTGTCGCGGGCGCGGAGTGCCACGATGACGACGTGATCCGCCCGCTCGACCGCCCGGTTGCGGCTTGTGCGCTGGCGGTGCTGCGCGGCAATCTCGCCCCCGATGGCGCCGTGATCAAGCCCTCGGCCGCGAGCCCTGACTTGATGAAGCATCGCGGGCGCGCGGTCGTGTTCGACACCCATGCCGATCTGGTCGCGCGCATCGATGACCCGAGCCTCGGGATCACGCGCGACTCGGTTCTCGTGCTGCGCAACGCGGGCCCGAAGGGCGCACCCGGCATGCCCGAATGGGGCGCGCTGCCGATCCCGAAATACCTGCTCGCCGAGGGCGTGCGCGACATGCTGCGGATTTCGGACGCGCGGATGAGCGGGACGCATTACGGCACCTGCGTGCTGCATGTCGCCCCCGAATCAGCGGCCGGCGGCCCGTTGGCGCTGGTGCAGACGGGCGACGAGATCGCGCTCGATGTGGATGCCAAGCGCCTCGAGTTGCTGGTCACGCCCGAAGAACTGGCGCGCCGCCGCGCTGGCTGGACCCCGCCGCCGCCGCGATCCCACCGGGGCTACACCGCGCTCTTCTGCGCGCATGTGACCCAGGCCGACAAGGGCTGCGATTTCGAGATTCTGCAGGGCGGGCGCGATGAGCCCGAGCCTGAAATCTTCTGACCGAAGGAAAGACGTCATGACGCCGAGCGAAAACCGCTTCAAGACCTGGATGCAGAGCCGCGAGGGCGCGCCCCTGGGCAGCTGGATCATGTCTGCAAGCCCGATCATCGCCGAGGCCATGGGGCATGCGGGCTATGACTGGATGCTCGTGGATATGGAGCATTCGCCCCTCGATCTGCCGCACACCACTGCGATCCTGCAGGCGCTTGCCGGCACGCCGACCGAGGTGGTGCTGCGCGTGCCGTGGAACGATCCGGTGATGGTCAAGCGGGTGATGGATGCGGGCGCGCGCTCGATCATGTTTCCCTTCATCCAGTCGGTGGAGGAGGCGCGCGCGGCCATCGCCGCGACCCGCTACCCCCCGCAAGGCACGCGCGGGGTGGCCGCGATGCACCGCGCAAGCCGGTTCGGCACCGCGCCCGACTATCTTGGGAGCGCCAATGACCAGGTTGCCGTGATCCTGCAACTCGAGACCCCCGAGGCGGTGGCGCTGATGCCCAAGATCGCCGAGCTGGACGGGGTCGATGCGGTGTTCATCGGGCCGGGGGATCTGTCGGCCTCGATGGGGCTTCTGGGCCAGATCGGGCACAAGGACGTGCGCGCAGCCCTTGCTGCGGCGGCCGCGCAGGCGCGCGAGCTGGGCATCGCCTGCGGAATCGTCGGCGGCGATCCGGCGACCGTGCGAGGCTATCTGGAGATGGGCTTCAGCTATGTCGCCATCGCCTCTGACCTTGCCCTGCTGATGAAATCCGCGCGCGAGGCCGCGGCCGGTGTGCGCGGCGAAGATGCGCCCATCGCGGCCACCAGCGCCTATTGAGGAAGCCATGGACGTCACGATAGCATATCCGGCACAGGCCGCCTTGGGCGAATGCCCGCTCTGGTGCCCGGAGACACGGCGGCTCTACTGGGTCGACATCGAGGCCCCCTCGATCAATTGCCTGAACCCCGAGAGCGGCGAGAACGACATCCTGCCCATGGACGAGAATGTGGGCTGCATCGGGCTGCGCGAGGGGGGCGGGTTCATCGCCGGGTTGCGCTCGGGGCTGTGGCTGCTCGACGCGCGGGGGGGCAAGGAGCGTCTGATCGCCAATCCGCAGGACGACAGCCGCATCAGCCGCTTCAACGACGGCCGGGTCGATCCCTGGGGCCGCTTCTGGGCGGGCACGATCCATGAGCCCCGCGACCGGCCGGCGGCCGCGCTTTACCGCGTCGATGCGGCGCTCGACTGCGCGCGGATGGCGGGCGACATCAAGGTGTCGAACGGGCTGGGCTTTTCGCCGGATCGCCGCTGGATGTATCATTCCGACACGCCCGCGCATGTGATCTATCGCTACCCGCTCGACCCGCAGAGCGGCGAGATCGGCGCGCGCGAGGTCTTCCGACCCTTCCCCGCGGGGAAGGGTCGCCCCGACGGCGCCGCGGTCGATGCCGAGGGTTTCTACTGGTCCGCGCTTTATGAGGGCGGGCGCGTGGTGCGCATTTCGCCGCAAGGCGAGATTGTGGCCGAGCATCCTGTCCCGGCGCGCTGCCCCACGATGTGTGCGCTGGGCGGGCCGGATCTGCGCACGCTCTACATCACCTCGGCGCGGCATGGGCGCGACGCGCGGGAACTGGCCGACTGGCCGCATTCCGGCGATATCTTCGCGCTGCGCGTCGATGTGCCCGGCCAGCCGGAGCCGCGCTTCATCGAGGAGGCCGGCCCATGACCGGGACCGCGCGTTTCCCCTCGCTTAACAGTGCGCGCGTTCTGGTCACTGGCGGGGCCAGTGGCATCGGCGCGGAACTGGTGCGCGGCTTTGTGGATCAGGGCGCGCGGGTCGGCGTGCTCGACATCGACGCAGAGGCCGGGCGCGCCCTGTCTGATGAGCTGGGCGAGGCCATCGGCTTTGCGCAATGCGACCTGCGCGATCTGGACGCGCTGCCGCGCGTGATCGGCGCGCTGGCCGAGGAACTTGGCCCGTTCACGGTTCTCGTGAACAATGCCGCGCGCGATGACCGGCACGCCTTTCACGACCTCACGCCGGAGTACTGGCGCGATTGCCTGGCGACAAATCTCTCGCATCATGTCTTTGCGGCGCAGGCGGTGGCGCCGGGGATGGTGGCGGCGGGGTCGGGGTCGATCATCAACATGGGCTCGATCAGCTGGATGCGCGGGCGCCCGGGCATGCTGGGCTACACCACGTCGAAAGCCGCGATCCACGGCATGACACGCTCGCTCGCCGCCGAATTGGGGCCCGAGGGCATCCGCGTCAACTCGGTCGTGCCCGGCGCGATCCTGACCGAGCGGCAGGCGAAGCTCTGGCTCACACCCGAGAAGAACGCCGAATTTCTGGCCGAACAGGCGCTCAAGTTCCGCCTCGAGCCGCATCACATCACGCCCATGGTGCTTTTCCTCGCCTCTGACGCGAGCGCGGGCTGCACCGGGCAGAGTTTCATCATCGACGCGGGGCTCACACTGAACTGACCCCGCAAGGCACCATATGAGGACCCAAGGGATGACGAACATCCGCTACGGAATCATCGGATCTGGCATGATGGGCCAGGAACATATCCGCAATATCGCGCTTCTGGAGGGCACGCAGATCGCTGCGATCTGTGATCCGGACCCGGGCATGCGCGCGCAGGCGGCCGCATTGGCCGGGCCGGGCGCGCGCGTCTTCGAGTCGCATCGCGCGCTTCTCGAGGCCGATCTCTGTGACGCCTATGTGCTGGCGGCACCGAACGATCTGCATGCCAGCGTGATGCGCGATCTGCTGGCGACCGACACGGCGATCCTGTGCGAAAAGCCGCTGGCCACGACCGCAGCCGATTGCCGGGCGTTGATGGCGCGCGCCGAGGAGCGGGCCGCGCCGGTCTGGGTGGCGATGGAGTATCGCTACATGCCGCCTGTCGCGCGTCTCGCCGAGGCCCTCGCGCAAGGGCGCGCGGGCCGGCCGCAGATGCTGTCCATCCGCGAGCACCGCTTTCCGTTCCTGGAAAAGGTCGGCCACTGGAACCGCTTCAACGCGCGCACCGGCGGCACCATGGTCGAGAAATGCTGTCACTTCTTCGACCTCATGCGCTTCCTGCTGAAGGCCGATCCAATCCGCGTCTATGCAAGTGGCGGCGCGGATGTGAACCACCGCGGCGAAATCTATGAAGGCCGCACCCCCGATATCGTCGACAATGCCTTCGTGACTGTCGATTTCGACAATGGCACCCGCGCGATGCTGGAGCTGTGCATGTTCGCCGAAGGCTCCTACTGGCAAGAGGTCGTGTCGGTCACGGGCGATGCGGCCCGGCTAGATGCCTGCGTGCCGGGGCCGGCGCGCTTTGCGCCCGACAAGGTTGAGCGGGTGTCGGAATTCGTGATCTCGGACCGGGCGCGCAAGACCGAAACGCGCGAGCGCATCGAGGTCGACCACCGCATCCTCGGCGCGGGCGATCACCACGGATCGACCTATTACCAGCACGCCCGCTTCCTTGATCTGCTGCGCGCCGGGACAGGCACGCCCGAGGTCGGGCTCATCGATGGCTACTGGTCCGTGCTTGTGGGCGAGGCGGCCGAACGCTCGATCCGAACGCATGAGGTGATCGACCTGCGCAGCGCGGCCGCGGCCTCGGCCGCCTGAGCCGCGCCGCACAGCTTCAGAAAGGATCCTTGTCATGGCAAAGGTTGTCATTTCCGAATTCATGGATGACGCAGCAATCGAGTGGCTGCGCGCGCGCCATGAGGTGCATTACGACCCCGCGCTAGTCGAGGACCGCGCGGCATTGTTGGCCGCCTGCGCCGATGCGCAGGGGCTGATCGTGCGCAACCGCACCCAGGTCGATGCCGCGCTTCTGGCGCAGGCGCCGCAGGCCAGGGTCGTGGGGCGGCTGGGCGTGGGCCTCGACAATATCGACCTGGAGGCCTGTCGCGCGCGGGGCATCAACGTGCATCCGGCGACAGGGGGCAATGTCGTCTCGGTCGCCGAATATGTCCTCACGGCCGCGCTCATGTTGCGGCGCGGCGCGTGGCTTGGCAGCGCCGAGGTGCTGGGAGGCGCCTGGCCGCGCCAGAAGATGATGGGGCGCGAAGTCGCGGGCGCGCGGCTGGCGCTCTGGGGTTTCGGCGCGATTGCGCAGGCCGTCGCACTGCGCGCACGCGCGATGGGCATGGAGGTTGCAGCGCTTGATCCGTATCTGCCGGAAGACGACAGCGCCTGGGCCGAGGTGACGCGTTGCGCGACGCTCGAGGACCTCATCGAGGGCGCCGATGTCCTCAGCCTGCATGTGCCCCTGACCGACCAGACGCGCGGGATCTTTGACGCCGCACGGCTGGGAAGCCTGAAGCGCGGCGCGGTCCTGATCAACACCGCGCGCGGGGGGATCGTGGATGAGCACGCGCTGGGCATGGTGCTGAAATCCGGGCATCTGGGGGGTGCCGCGATCGATGTGTTCGCAGCCGAGCCTCTCGCCGCGGGCTCGCCGCTCGAGGGTGCGCCCAATCTGATCGCCACGCCGCATATCGCGGGCGTGACGATCGAGTCGAACACGCGGATCAGCTGGATCACTGTCGAGAATGTCGCAAGGAGCCTCGAGGCGGGCTAGCTCAGATCAGCGCGACGTAGTGCAGCGCAAGCGTCGCCAGCACGAGGAGTGCCAGTGTCTCGATCACCACGATCACCAGATGCCCCGGCCCGACCGCGCTCAGCGCCTTGAGCGAGGTCTTGACCCCCAGCGCGGCGATCGCGGTGATCAGACAGGCGCGCGAGACCATGTCCACCTGCGCGACCAGCACGACAGGCAGATCGACCAGCGAGCCCAGCGCGACCAGCCCCAGAAACAGCACCATGAACCATGGCAGCAGCGGGATCCGCCCCTGCCCGCGCCCGGCGCCGGTGGCGCGCAGAATCAGCACGATGGCGACCAGCACGACCGGCAACATGGCGACCCGGAAGAGTTTGGTGATGGTCGCGATCTCGCCCGCCGGGTCGGACACCGAGAACCCCGCGCCGACCACCTGCGCGACATCGTGGATCGTGGCGCCGATCAGGAAGCCCTGCTGCAATTCCGAAAAGCCCATCGCCTGGAACAGCAACGGATAGGCGACCATGGCGATCGTGGACAGCGCCGTGACCGCCATCACCGTGAAGAGCGTGTTGCGCTCGGTCTTGTCATTGTGCGGGATGACCGCGGCAATCGCCAGCGCGGCCGACGCGCCGCAGATCGCCACCGCGCCACCGGTGAGCAGGGCAAAGCGCCATTTGCGGCGAAAGATCGGCGCGGCGATGAAACCGGTGGCGATGGTCAGCGCGATCAGCCCGGCCAGCAAAGCAGCACCGGTCAGCCCGATCTGCGCGAGGTCGTCCAGGACGATGCGGATGCCCAGCAGCCCGACCCCCAGCCGCAGCACGAACTTCGCCGCGAACTCGACGCCCTCGCGGCAGGCGCCCTCGGCATGCAGGAAGTTGAACGCCATGCCCAGCAGGAGCGCGAACAGCATGACCGGCGCGCCGTAATGGCTGCCCAGAAAGCTCGCCGCCGCGCCAATCGTCGCGCTGAGCAGAAGACCGGGAAGCAGCGGGACGGCCTGCGCGCGCAGGCTGGAAATGGACAGCATGATGTTCCTGTCGCCTGAGACCGGGCGCGGAGGGCGCGTGCGCCCGACCGGGTCGCGGGGGGTTCGATGCCCCCCGCGACCCGCCCCCGATCATGCCGAACGGTAGAGTTTGGTCATCGAGAACTCGCGATGGCCCAGCGCCTCGGCGGCGGTGAAGCGGCCATTGGCGGTGCGCTTGATCATCTCGATCAGCGCGTCGCCCGCCTGATCGATCGTCATGTCACGGCGCAGCACACCGGTCACATCGACATCGATATGCTCGGCCATGGTCCGCAAGGTGCGCGGGTTGCCCGAGATCTTGATCACCGGCACGATCGGGTTGCCGACCACATTGCCCTGGCCCGTGGGGAAGGTGTGGATGACATAGCCCGCCGCCGCCATCAGCGTGACGCATTCTGCCGCCGCCGACGAGGTGTCCATGTAGTAAAGGCCCGCGCCCTTGGCCGGCGCCTCGGCGGGTTCGAGCACATCGATATAGCTGCTGGTGCGGCCGATCTTCTCGAGATTGCCCAGCGCCTTTTCCTCGATCGTACTGAGGCCGCCCAGGATGTTGCCCTTGGTCGGCTGGCTGTCGGACAGATCCGAGGTCTTGAACTGCTCGATCACGTCATCGGTATAGGCCTGCCAGGTCTTGCGGAACTTCGCTGCGGCCTCGGGGTTGGCGGCGCGCTTTTCGCAGATATGCTCGGCCCCGGTGATTTCCGAGGTTTCGCCGAACACACCGTAAAGCCCGTGCGGCAGCAGCTTGTCATACATGTTGCCGACAGTGGGGCAGGATGAAAGCCCCGTGGTCGTGTCGCTCTCGCCGCATTTGGTCGAGACCCACAGATCGGTGAGCGGGCAGTCTTCCTTCTGCAGCTCGGTCGCCCAATGGACGAATTCCTTGGCCTTCCAGCTTGCGCGGCGGATGGTCTCGAAATCGCCGTTCTGCTCGATCCAGAACCCCTCGACCGGCTTGCCGGTCTTGGCAATGCCCTCGACGACCGTCTTGGTCCATTCGGGCTCGATCCCGATCACCACGACCGCCGCGACATTGGGGTTGGCGCCCGTGCCGATGATGGTGCGGAAATGCAGATCCAGATCCTCGCCGAACTGCAGGCGGCCATAGGCATGCGGGATCGCCATCGTGCCCTTGACGTTGTTTGCAACCGCCTCGCAGGCGGCGTTCGAGATGTCGTCGACCGGCAGGATCACGACATGGTTGCGCACGCCCACGCGACCATTCTCGCGCCGCCATGCCTTGACTGTTGCTTCGGTGAAATCAAAAGCCATGAGAGCAGCCCCCTTACCAGCGCTTGGTTTTCAGATTGTGAGTGTGGACATGGCCGCCGATTTCGGCAGGGCCCACCATCTTGCCGATATCTTCGCCATATTTGATGACAGTATCGCCCGCGGTCAGCGCTTTCAGCGCGACCTTGTGGCCAATCGGGATATCGGCCTTGGCAGTCAGGCGGAAATCGGAATTGTCTTCCGTGCAGACACAGAGCATGTCCGTGCCGGCGGTCAGCCCCTCGACCACGACGACACCGACATTGTCGGCCTTGTCATGGACAAGAAGTTGAGGATGGGTATTTGCGCTCATGGGTCGGTCTCCGTTTGGTTGGGTCAGGTTTGTGCAAGCTCGCGCAGCGTGGCGTGCAGTGCCTGCGGGATGTCGAACGCGTCCTTTCGCCCGGCGCGTTCGCGCATGCGGCGCGCGCCGGGCAGGCGGGCGCCCTCCTGTGCCTCGATGGCAGTGAACATCGCCTCGGCCCGGTCGATGAAACCGGGGGCGAAGCGCGCGGGGTCGAGGACGAGGATGAAATGCGCAAGATCGGGCGGCGGGCCCTTGTCGTCGAAAAGCGAGCTCGCCTCATAGGCGTAACTCGCGCCCGCAAGCCCGGCGGTCAGCATTTCGACCATCAGCGCAAGCGCTGCCCCCTTGGCGCCCCCCGAGGGCACCATGGTCCCCGCCAGCGCCGCGCCAGGATCGGTCGTGGGGTTGCCAGCAGTGTCGAGCGCCCAGCCTTCGGGGATCGGATCGCCTGATTTCTGCGCGAGCATCACCTTGCCGCGCGCGACATGGCTGAGCGAGAGGTCAATCACCAGCGGATCGCCCGCTGCGCGCGGGGCTGCAAAGGCGATCGGGTTGGTTCCGTAAAGCGCGCGATTGCCACCCCAGGGCGCCATGGCAGCCGGGGCATTGGCAAAGGCCAGCGCGATCAGCCCCCGGCGCGCGTAAGGCTCGACCGCCTGACCCGCGACGCCGAAATGATGCGAATGCGTGATCGAAAGCACTGCCACACCAAGCTCATGCGCGACCTCCTGCGCGGCACCTGCGCCCGCCTCGATGGCCGCGAAGGCCAGCCCGAACCCGGCATCGATGCGCAGCACCGCACCGTCTCGGGTGACGCGCGGGGCGGCATCGGGGCGCACCTTTCCAGTGCGCATCTGCGCAGCGTAGAACGGCACGCGCGCCAGCCCATGCGAGGCGAGCCCGTCCAGTTCCGCCAGCACCAGCGCGCGCGCGGCAGGCTCGGCAAGGTCGCGCGGCATGCCGGCTGCAGCGAAGACCTCGAGCACAAGCTGCCTTGCGTCCTCTGGGGCGATCTGGATCTTGCTCATGACTTTCCTGTATTCGGTTCGGGCTTGCTTTAAAACTATATAGTTTATATCTTTCGAAGTTGTCAATCACTCTCGCGCGCTTTTAGGTGGGAATTTGACGCCCCTGCTGTGTAGACTATACCTGCCTGACCGGAGTTCCTGATGTCATCCCGCTCTGCCGAACCAACGCCATCGACGCGGCCTGTCCTGCAGCCGCTGCATCGGCAACTGCGCGATCTGATGGTGGCGCGGATCGCCTCGGGGGAGTGGTCGCCGGGTACCTATCTGCCGTCTGAAACCCGTCTGGCCGAGGAATATGGTGTCGCAGTCGGCACGCTGCGCAAGGCGCTTCTGGATCTGGCGGCGGAAGGCGTTGTCCAGCGCAGGCAGGGCAAGGGGACGGTCGTTTCAAGCCATGACAGCGATGCGGTACTGTTTCGCTTCTTCAATCTGCGGCGCACTGATGGCAGCATGCTGCACCCGGAAAGCCGCGTCCTGTCGCGCCTGTGCCGCCCCGCGCGCGACGCGGAAGCACAGGCGCTGGGGCTTGCGCCCGGCGCCCCGGTCGTCTGCATCACCCGCGTGCGCGAAGGCGATGGCGTGCCGATCATCCATGAGCATATCGTGCTCGATGCGGGCCGTTTCGGCGCGCTGGAGCGGGCGCCCGAGATTCTGCCGAACACGCTCTATCAGTTGTATCAGACCGATTTCGGCGCAACAGTGCATCGCGCGCGCGAAACCGTGCGCGCGATTGCGGCCGAGGGCGAGCAGACGCGCGAGCTTGGGGTTGCACGCGGCGCGCCGCTCTTGCAGGTCCGGCGGGTGGCGCTCGACTATAATGGCGCCCCGATCGAGCTGCGCGTCTCCGCGATCAACACGGGCGCGCTCGACTATCACGCGGAGTTGTGAGCGAGATCGAGCACGATCTTGGCCGCATCGACCCGGCCGGCATCGAGATCGGCAAAAGCCTGCGGCCCCAGCGACAGCGGGCGCATCTCGACCCAGTCAAGCCGCCCAAGCGCGCCCTTGGCCAGCGCATCGAGTGCTGCGGCGAAATCTTCGGGCGTGTAGCAATAGCTGCCCGTCAGCGTAATCTCCTGCAAGGTGATGCGGCGGATATCGAGCCCCTCCTGCCCCGGCAACAGGCCCACATGCACGATCACGCCGCCCGGGCGCACGAGGCGCGAGGCGTCACGGCGCGTCGCGACCGCGCCCACGGCGTCGATGATCAGATCATAGGCGCTTTCGCCCGGATCATGCGCGCGCGGATCGAAGCTTTCGATGCGGGGTTCCTGCGCAAGCAGGGCGCGGCGCCCCGGATGCGGCTCGGCGAGATCGATCCGGGCCGTGGTCAGGTGCCGCGCGATGAGGGCCGCGGCGACCCCGATGGCCCCCCCGCCCTGCACCAGCACCCGCGCAGGCGCTGCGTCCAGTTTCGCGAGCCCGATGCGCACCGCGTGCCAGGACACGGCCACAGGCTCGGTAAGGGCCGCGTCCTGCAGGGAGAGCCCCTCGGGCACGTGCAAGAGGTTCCGTTCAGGGATGGTCACGAAATCGGCAAAGGCGCCCGGGCGAGGCGGCATCGAGATGATCGCGCGCGTGGGCGAGAGATGCGGGCGGCCTGCGCGCGCAATGGGGCAGTCCGGATCGACGACCAGAGGATTGATCGCCACCCGCGCGCCTTCGCGCGGACCCGCGGCGATCAGGCCCGCGGCCTCGTGGCCCAGCACCAGCGGCGCGGGGCGGCGGTCGTCATGCCCATGATAGGCATGCATGTCAGACCCGCAGATCCCGACCGCGTGAACGGCGACCAGCACCTCGCCGGGGCCGGGTTCGGGCACGGGCTGATCGGTGAGAGTCATCTGGTTCGGGCCAGTATAGACAAGCGCGCGCATCGCAGACCTCATTTCGCAGTGAACCCGCCATCGACGAAGAGCGTCTGGCCAGTGATGTAACCCGACGCCTCGGAGCACAGGAAGATCGTGGCGCCGTAAAGATCTTCGAGCGCCCCGTTGCGCCCGATGGCGGTGCGCGCGGCATTGGCGGCGGCAAGCTCTGCATCGCCGAAAACCGGGGCTGTGAGCGGCGTCGGGAAGAAGCCCGGCGCGATCGCGTTGCATGTGATCCCCCGGCATGAGAATTCCTGCGCCATGGCGCGCGTCAGTTGCACAACCCCCCCTTTCGCCGCGCCGTATGGGGCCGAATTGGCGAAGGCCCGCACCGATTGCAGCGAGGCGAGGTTGACGACGCGCCCCCAGCCGCGCGCCGCCATCTGCGGGGCCAGATGCTGCACCAGCAGGAAGGGCGCGCGCAGATGCAGCGCCATGTGCAGATCGAAGGCCTCGGGGGTGACCTGCGCATAGGGCTCGCGCAGGTTCACGCCGGCCGCGTTGATCACGATATCGGCGCCGTAGACGGCCGCGGCCAGCCGTTCGAGCGCGGCGGGGTCGGTCAGATCGGTGGGATGCGCGCGCGCGCTGATCCCGGCCTCGGCCAGATCGGCGCATGCGACTTCGAGGCCCGGTGCCGAGCGGGCGGCAAGATCGACCGACGCGCCCTGTAGCCCCAGCGCGCGCGCCATGGCGAGCCCGATGCCCGAATTGCCGCCCGTCACCAGCGCGCGGCGGCCTGTCAGATCGAAGAGCCCGTCAAGCCCTGGCATGGCCGCCCTGTCCTTGCGCCACTGCATCTGTCGCGGCGATCAGCGTTTCGGCGATGTCATCGCATTGCGCCGCGCTCAGGCGCAGGGGCAGCCGGATATCGCACAGGCGCTGTTGCAACGCAAAGGCGCGCGGCACTTCGGAGACATGCGCGCCGGGCCATTGCGCGGGGTTGGAATTATACCCTTCGGCAGTTTCGGTCCCGAACCATTTCACCCAGAGCCCGCGATCGCGCGCGCGGGCCACGAAAGCCGCGATCCGGGGTGGGTCGAACTCTGTCAGTTGAAATTGCAGCGAGCTTTGGGCATAGGCCTCGGGCTCGGGGCGGTGTGGCAGCCGGAAATGCGGGCATTCGCCAAGCCGCGCGGCGATCCGGTCATGGCTCGCGTTCCAGTCGGCCACGCGCGCGGGCAAGAGCGGCAGTTGCGGACGCGCAAGGGTGGCGACCAGCGCCGACATGCGCAGGCTGTAATTGCCGCACCGGCCGCGCCAGCGCGCCATCACCGCATCGGGCGGCACTGTGCCATGCTGGCCATAAAGCATGTAGCTGCCCGAATGCAGGATGGCGCGCGCAGCAATGTCGGGATCATCGGTGACCAGAACGCCGCCTTCGCCAGTGTTGACATGCTTGCCGGACTGAAAGCTGAAACAGCCCACGCGCCCGAAACTGCCCGCGGAACGGCCCGCCCAGCTTGCCCCGAGGGTGTGCGCGCAATCCTCGATCAGGGTGAGTCCGTCCTCGGCGCAGATCTGCGACAGCGCGTCGAGATCGCACAGATGGCCGCGCATATGCGAAAGCATCAGCACACGCGCGCCACTGCTGCGGGCCTTCGCGCGCAGGTCATCGAAATCGATTGTCAGATCTTCGGTAATCTCGACCAGAACCGGCTGGGCGCCGATATGGTCGATCGCGCCGGGCACGGGTGTGAGCGTGAAGGCGTTCATCAGAACCGGATCACCGGGGCGCAGATCCGCGGCCTTGAGCGCGAGAAACAGGGCAGAGCCGCAGGAATTCACGGCAACGGCATAGCGGCACCCGATCAGCGCTGCGAACTCGCGCTCGAGTGCTGCGACCGGGCCACCATCGCCACCCGCCTCGGCATAGCGGTGGAGCCGCCCGGAGGCGAGCAGCGCCTGCGCATCCGCAATCGCCTGTTGCGGGATGTCCGGCGGGCGGCCCAGATCCGGCAGAGGCGCCATGGCTCAGACCGATTCGACCGGCGTGCCGAGGTCGAAATTGTGACCCGGGTAGTATTTCGCCATGCGGACATCGGCCGTGCGGGCATGCGCCTCCATCCCTTCAAGCCGAGAGATGCGCGCAGTGCGGATGGCAAGCTCCTTGCTGGCTGCGCGGTCGGCTTGCTGCCAGGTCAGGGGCTTGAGAAACTTGTGCACTGACAGCCCGGCCGAATAGCGCGCGGCATATTTCGTGGGCAGGATGTGGTTGGGACCGGAGCATTTGTCGCCGTAAGCCACGGTCGTCTCTTCGCCGACGAAGAGCGAGCCGTAGTTGCTCAGCGTCGCGCGCCACCAGTCGAGATCGGTGCAATGCAACTCCAGGTGTTCGGAGGCATACTTGTCCGACACCTCGACGAGTTCTTCGCGCGTGTCACACAGCACCACCTCGCCATAGTCGCGCCAGGCCGCATCGGCCGCCTCGCGTGCGGGTTCTGGCAGATCGTCGATCAGTTCCGGCACACGGGCCATGACAGCCTCGGCCAGGTCCCGGTCATCGGTGAACAGCCAGGCAGGGGATTCATGCCCGTGTTCGGCCTGCCCCACCAGATCGACCGCGACGATTTCGGGATCCGCGGTCTTGTCGGCAATGATCCCGATTTCCGAGGGCCCCGCGAAGACATCGATGCCCACCTTGCCGAAAAGAGTGCGCTTCGCTTCGGCCACGAACTTGTTGCCGGGCCCCACGATCACATCGGCGGGTTTGCCGGTGAACAACCCATAGGCCATTGCGGCGATTGCCTGCACACCGCCCAGCGTCATCACGATGTCGGCGCCGGCCTCGCGCATTGCGTAAAGTACGTAAGGATGCATCGCGCCGCCCCGGAAAGGTGTGGAGCAGGCGACGACCGTCTTCACGCCGGCGGCCTTGGCGGTCGCCACCGACATGCAGGCCGAGGCGATATGCGCATAACGCCCCGTCGGCACATAACAGCCCGCGACCGTGCAGGGCACCCATGTCTGGCCCGCCACCAGCCCCGAGGGCATGGTCATCTGAAAATCGCGGACAGACTCGCGCTGGGCCAGCGCAAAGCTGCGCACCTGTGCGACGGCGAAGGCAATATCATCCTTGACCTGGTCGGGAACCTCGGCGGCGCGGGTGTCCATCTCTTCGCGCGTGACCATGATCGGCCCGTCCCACTTGTCGAGCGCCTGGGCATAGTGCCGGACTGCAGCCTCACCCTCGGCTTCGATCCGTCCAAGCATCTCGGACACGACCGCCTGCGCCTGAGCGGATTCAGTCTCTGGCGTCTTCTCGGCTTTTTTCAGGTAGGTGATCGCCATCTTGATCTGCCATCCTTGCAGCTGGGGCCTGCCGCGACAGCGCGCAGCGGCAGGCCGGGTTGAGGTTACTCGTTATTGGCAATGGCGCGCAGTTCGGGATCGTCCATCACCATCTGCATGAATTGCGGCATGATGAAGTCCTGCGCGTCCGGTGCTGAGTCGGTGGTGCCGACCGAGACCATGAAGTCGGCGATCGCGGTGAGCCACTGATCGACATCGCTCTCGCCATCGCCGCGGTCCATGAGGGCAAGCTGCTCTTCAAGGCCGAATGTCGGGCGCAATTCGAACTCGGCATTGACGGCCGCATCCGAGATCTCGACCCCGCCATCAGAATAGAAATCGACCAGATGCCGGCGGGCTTCCTCGGGGTTTTCCTTTGCCCAGACCACGCCACGCAGGAAGACGGCCAGGAAGCGCGCGACAAGTTCAGGGTTTTCCTCGGCATATTCCGGCCGCACCACCAGCGCGCCGGGCACGATCGCGCCGGCATCCGCGCCCGAACACAGGTAATCGCTGTCCGCACGCTCCTGCAGGGTGTAGGTGTTGGGCGCCCAGACACCGGCAAGGCTCGCCTCACCCGCGATGACGCCCGTGATCACCTGCGCCTGCCCGAGGTTCACATAGACCACGTCCTCCTGGCTGAGGCCCCATTGCTCAAGACAGGATTGGGTCGCGAAATCGACAGTGGAGTTTGTCGTCAGCAGGATGCGCTCACCGCGGATAGACTCGGGGTTTTCGCGGAATTCCTCGATGCGGTCGTTGCGTGCCATCAGCGCGTTGCCCGCACTTTCGTCATTCGTGATGCCGATCGTCTGCAGGCCGTAACGGACCGCGCCGAGCACGGCCGGCACCGATCCCGTGCCACCGATATCCCAGTCACGCGCCTGGGCGGCCGCGATCTGGGGTGCACCGGCGGGGAAAGTCGTGAAGCTGGGGTCAAGCCCGACCTCGGCCCACCAGCCGAATTCCGTCGCAAGATAGAAGGGCAGCGCCCAGTAGAGCGCGGGTTGATAGCTGAGATTGATCCGGGTCAGATCCTGCGCCTGGGCGGGCGCGATCGCGCCGAGGCTCATTGTGGTCGCCAGGGCAATGGCCTTGAAGCTGAGTTTCATGGGTCGTCTCCTCCTTGTTGGTCTTGTTGGGTCGGGTGTTGGTCCTGTCGGACCGGCTCAGGCGTGTTGGGCGGCCTTTTCTTCGCGCAGGCTGCGCCAGATATGCGTGCGCAGATGCACGAAGCTTTCGAGATCCATCACATCCTCGATCTTCTCATGGCTGTCCCAGTTCTCGGCATTGCGGATCGAGGCCACATCGAGCACTTCCTTGATCCGCCCGGGCGCGCGGGTCATGATGGCGACGCGGTCCGCAAGATAGACGGCCTCTTCCACCGCATGGGTGATGAACAGGACCGAGCGCGGGTTCTTGCGCGCCAGCCGCACGAGTTCTTCCTGCATCACGACGCGGGTCTGGGCATCGAGTGCGCCGAACGGCTCGTCCATCAACAGCACATCGGGATCGAGCACATAGGCGCGCGCGATCGCCACGCGCTGCTGCATGCCCCCCGAGAGCTGATGCGGGAAATGCTTGGCATAGGCGGTGAGGTTCATCAGCGTGAGGATCGCGTCGATCCGCTCCCGCCGCTCGGGGCGGCTCACATTGAGATTGCGCAGGCCAAGATCGATATTCTCGTAGACAGTCTTCCACGGGAACAGCGCGAATTGCTGGAACACCACCGCCCGGTCGGGCCCGGGGCGCTTGATGGGGTTGCCGTCGACCGAGACGACGCCGTCTGTGGCCGGCTCGAAGCCCGCGACCATGCGCAGACAGGTGGTCTTGCCGCAGCCCGACGGGCCGACAATGGCCACGAATTCCTTGTCTCGGATCTCGAGGTTGATATCCTCGAGGGCGACGAAGCCCGAGGCTCGGGATCCGAAGATCTTGCCCACATTCTTGAACTCGATGACACCCATGGCAATCTCCTTCAGGTTCGCGGGTTACTGGTCCAGCCCGCGGCGGCGCTGGATGATGCGTTCGACCAGCCGCAGCGCTGAGTCGAGCGCGAGCCCGACAAGGCCGATGGCAACCATGCCGGCCATCACGGTATGCGTCTGGATATTGGCCTGTCCCTGCACCATCATGTAGCCGACCCCCGCCGAGGCGACGATCAGCTCGGCCCCCACAAGCGATTGCCACCCCAGCCCCGCCGAGACGCGCAGGCCGGAGATGATCGAGGGCACCGACGAGGGCAGCAGCACCTCGCGGATCACCCGGTGCGAGGGGGTTCCGAGCATGTTCGCAGCTTCGATCAGGCGCGGGTCGACGAATTTGGCCCCCCGATAGGCATTGATCACGCAAGGCGGAAAGGCGCCGGCAAAGATGATCATGATCGGCCCGCCGATGCCCGTGCCGAACCAGAGCGCGGCGAAGGGCACCCAGGCGATGGGCGCAACAAAGCGCAGCGCGTCAAAGAGCGGCGAGACGATCTCGTCGAGCAGTTGATACCACCCCATCAGCAGCCCCAGCGGTATGCCGATCACCGCCGCGAGGATGAACCCGTAGGCAAAGCGCTCGAAACTTGCCAGCATGTGCGCGGGCAGGGTCGCGCCGGCAAAGCGGCGGTCCAGAAGCACCATGAAGCGGTCATAAACCTCGATAGGCGAGGGCAGGAAAACCGACGGGAACAGCCCGCTGACCGACAAGCCATGCCACAAGCCGATGAAGCCAATGAGCCCGATGCAGCCCAGGATGATCGATTCGGTGAGTGAAATCGACTTCTGCATGGCTTACCCTTTCGCTGCCAGCGCAGCCGTGTTCCAGCGCAATGCCCTGGCCTCGACCACGCCCAGTGCCCGCGTTGTCCCCCAGCCGAGGATCGCGACAGCGATCATCCCCACGAGGATCATGCCGGGATAAAGGTCTTGCTGCGCGACATTGAGCACGCGACCGATCCCGTAGAACGCCCCCACAAGCTCTGCCGCGACCAGCGTCGTCCAGGACGCCTGCAGCGACAGGCGCAGCCCGGTGAAGATCATCGGGCTTGCCCCGGGGATCAGCACTTCGCTGACAAACCGCAACCGGGGCATTCCGAGCATGTAGGCGGCCTCGAGCATGGGGCGGTCAATATTGCGCACGCCCGCATAGGTGTTGATGACCGAAGGCACGAAGGCCGAGAACCAGATCACCATGATCTTCGCGGCATCGCCCAGGCCCAGCCAGAGGATCGCAAGCGGGATCCAGGCAAGCGGCGGGATCGGGCGGATGATGAGGAAGATCGGGTTGATCAGCGCCTCGGCACGCCGGCTCCAGCCCATCAGCAGGCCCAGCGGGACGCCTGTGAAGATGGCAAAGAGAAAGCCCATCACCACGAGGCGGAGCGAGTTGTAGACATGCATCATCAGATCGCCGCCGCCATAGCCGCGCCCCGAGACATGCACGAGCGCCGACCAGGTCTCGGCCGGTGACGGGAAGCGCCCGGATGGGATCACCGCCAGAACAGTGCTGAGCATGAGCCACAGCACCAGGACCGTAAAGATGGTCGCAAATCCGATGGTGACCCGTCTTGGCACGCGTTCCCCCTCCCCTGGCAACTATGCAAACGCTTTCATGCGTCTTTGAGGAACGTTTCACGTCGACTACCGCCATGTCAATTGAAAAAATGGCTTTGCAGCTCAAAAAAAACATCTTACAGCTTCTCTAGTGAATGAAAATTTTCATGAATGTTGCGCGCCATGGTCCGCAAGCAGAAGCCAACACTCGCCGATATCGCCCGCACTGCCGGGGTCTCGATCGCGACCGTGTCGCGCGCCCTGTCAGAGCCGCGCCTTGTCCAGCCGGAAACCCTGCGCAAGATCCAGTCCGTGGCATCCGGGCTTGGCTACATGCCGAACCGGCGCGCGCGCGCGCTCGTCTCGGGGCGGTCGAACACCATCGGGGTCGCCGTGCCCACGCTCAACAGCCCGATCTTTTCCGCCTGCCTGCATGAGATGCAGAAAGCGTTTTCGACGGAGGGCTATCAACTTCTGATCGCCTCGCATGAATACGACCCCAAGGCCGAAGCGGCGGCGCTGGCGCAACTGGTCTCGCATGGGGTGGACGGGCTCATTGTGGTGGGGGCCGAGCGGCCGAGATCGACATGGGCGCTGATCGCGAACGCCGATGTGCCGCTTGTGCAGCTCTGGGAAGGGGTTGATGCCCATGATCGGGTGCTGGTCGACAATCACCGCGCCGGGCGCGAGATCGCGCAGCATGTCCTCGCGCTCGGGCATCGTCGGATCGGGGTGATCAGTGGTGTGCTGTCGAACAATGACCGCCAGCAGGCGCGGCTTGCAGGGATCCGGGCGGCGCTGGCCGACGCGGGGCTGGCCCTGCCGCGCAGCATGATCAGCGAACAGCCGCTCTCGATCGCGGCCGGGCGCAGCGGCAGTGCAATGCTTCTCGAACTGATGCCGCCGCCGAGTGCGATCATCGGCACAATCGATCTGCTCGCGATCGGCGGGATGATCGAGGCGCAGGGGCGCGGGATCAAGGTGCCGGCCGAGATCTCATTCGCGGGGATCGACAATGTCGACATGGCCGCGCATGTCGCGCCCTCGCTCACGACGATCGACATGCCCGCCGCCAGTATCGGCGCCGAGGCCGCGGCGATGATGCTGCGCCGCCTCGATCGCCCGGCGGGCTCGAAGGCGCAATGCACCCATCTGCCGATCAATCTGGTGGTGCGCCGCTCGACCGCTGCGGTCGGCTGAGCCATCGCGGACAGCCCTCTGGCGCGGATTTCACTGCCTGCGCCAGGTTTTTCCTCATCGATCCGATGGGCGGGCCGCGATCTCGGGGGGCGGGGTTGACCCGCCCGGCTGACGCGGACTACCCTTGTGATTGCGCCGAACGACTGCGCGACAGAGGCGCGGTGCCACAAAATCTGATAATTATGGGAGAGTAACGTGAAACCCAAATTCACGCTGGCCGGAACCGCCGTTCTGGCACTCGCCGGGGTTGCAGCACCCGGTCTCGCACAGGAGCATGTGCCCTCGGTCGAGATCTTTACCACCACCGAATCCTATGACCCGATCCGCTATGAGGGTGCCTTCATCATCGCGGAAGCCTGGCGCGAGCTGGGGCTCGACGTGTCGGTGCGGCCCATGGAATTCGGCACGCTTCTGGACCGCTTCTATTCCGAGCAGGATTTCGACGCCACGATCCTTGGCTGGTCGGGCCGCGTGGACCGGCTGGATCCGCAATTCTT
>SLKB01000027.1 GCA_007134805.1 Paracoccaceae bacterium | reverse complement strand
TCGGGCGGTGCAGTTTCTTCATCATTCGCGCATGGGCGCGTCCGATCATATGTGCGGCGATGGGCGCTGTCAGAAGCAGGAAAAGCGCAGTGGCGACGACCTTGGTTGCGACCTCACCCGAGCCCGCATGCAGAGCAAGACCAACGAGCACCAGCAACGCACCGAGCGTCCCGGCCTTGGTGGACGCATGCATCCGCGTCAACAGATCCGGCAAACGCACAATGCCAATCGCCGCGATCAGCACGAAGGCGCCCCCACCAAGCAGGAAGAGTCCAATCAGCAGATCAAGCATCCGAACTCTCCCCCTTGCTGACCGCATCGCGCTGCTCGGGGTCATGCTCGAGCCGTTTCTCGGCGTAGCGTGCGAGCGCAACGGTTGCGAGAAAGCCCACCAGCGCGAGTACGATCGCAACATCGAGGAAGGACGAATCCTCGACAAGTACCGCGTAGACCCCACAGAAGGAAATGATCGTCACAGTCATCATGTCGAGCGCGACCACGCGGTCAGCCAGTGACGGGCCCTTCGCCAGACGGATAAACGCAACCGCCAGTCCGACCATGATCATCACTAAGGCCCCTTGGGTTGCAAAATTGAGAAAGACGGAATTGCTCATTTCTCGAATACTCCCATGATCAGACGCTCGAAGCCCGATTTGATATTGTCGATCAGGTCATCGGCATCATCTGCAAACATAGCATGCACGATCAATGTCTTGCGATCCTCGGTGATATCCACGCTCAGCGTGCCCGGGGTGAGTGAGATCAGGTTGGTGAGCAGTAGGATCTCGAAATCGCTTTTCACATCGAGCGGGATTTCGATCAGCGCGGGCTGGTTCTGTGGGGTGGGTCGGATCACATCCCATGCGACGGTGATCGACGAGATGATCAACTCCCAGATGAAGAAGCCGAACAGATAGGCTGAACGGAACAGGCGTTTGAAATACATCTGGTCGATGCCCGTCAACGGCGCCGAGATCCAGAGCCCAAAAAAGCCCAGCACCGCACCGGTTGCGAGCGATGCGAAGGTGAAGTCGCCAGTCATCGCCGCCCAGGCAAAGGCCAGAAGCAGGTTGAATACCAATCCGTTCATGGCTGCACCCCCAGCACTGTGGTGACATAATCAACCGGATCAAGCAATTGCATGGCGGCGGTCTCGGCGAATTGCACGAAGGGCTCTGGGAAGAAGCCGATGATGATAGTCATCGCTGCAAGCCCGGAAATCGGCACCAGCATCGCGCGGGTGACATAAGCCGGTGCATGGTCGGGGGTCGGGTCGATGCCGTCGGGATGTGGCTTCCAGAATGCCATGCCCCAGATCTTGGTCATCGAGAAGATCGTCAGCAAGCCCACGAGCAATGCGACAAAGGCAATGAACCAGGCGTCAATCTCGAGGGATGCCTTCACGATCAGGTATTTCGCCCAGAAGCCGGACAGGGGAGGGAAGCCAGCAAGCGAGAAAGCGGGGATGATGAAGAGTGCGGCAAGAAGGGGTGACGACTTGTAGAGCCCACCGATCCGGTTGAGATCCGTGTGGCCCGCATATTGCTTGGCAAGCCCCGCCACGAAGAAGAGATTCGCCTTCACGATGATATGGTGTACGAGGTAGAACACGCCCCCCATGAGCGCGAGCGGGGTGAAGAGCGCGAGGCCCAGTGTCATGTAGCCGATCTGGCTGATGATGTGGAATGACAGGATCTTGCGAAAATCGGTCTGCGCGGCTGCGCCGATCACGCCAGTGAACATCGTCAGTGCCGACACCCAGATCAGGATTTCATGAGTGAAACCGACATCGCCCACAAAGACCAGTGTGAACATGCGCATCAACGCATAGACCCCGACCTTCGTCAAAAGCCCGGCAAAGACGGCCGAGATCGCAAAATAGGGGGTATGGTAGGAGGCAGGCAGCCAGAAGAAGAGCGGAAACACTGCCGCCTTCACCCCGAAGCCTACCATGAACATCATCGCGATCACTGTCACGAGGCCCTGATTCTCGACCGTCTCGACCGCGCCTCGGAGGTCTGCAAGGTTGAGCGTTCCAGTGATCCCGTAGAGCAGGCCGATGCCGGACAGAAAAATCAGTGTCGAAACCAGATTCAGCGCCACGTATTTGATGCCGGCGTCGAGGCGATCCTTCCCGCCACCGATCACCAGCAGCGAAAATGAGGCGATGAGCATGACCTCGAACCATACATACAGGTTGAAGAGATCGCCTGTCAGGAAAGCACCGGTAACCCCTGCGATCAGCACCTGGAAGAGCGCATAGAACCCGAGGCTTTCGGTCTCCTCAGGGATTTCACCAAGCGCATAGATCGCTGTAGCGAGACCCGTGATCGCAGTGATAACCACCATGACCGCACTCAGATAATCCGAGACCAGCGTGATCCCGAAAGGAGCGTCCCAGTTCGACATCTGCGCCGCGATCACGCCCTGATCGAGAACGGCGGCCATCAGGACACCCGACGCCACCAGCGTCAGGACTGAGCCTGCAAGCGAGATCCAGCGCCCTGCGGGATAGTTGCGCGCAAGATAGACGATCACCGCCGTGGCGAAGGGCACGGCGATGGGCATGACGAGAACCCAGGTCATTTATTCGTATCCTCCTTGGGTTCTGCGAAACGCATCTCATCCGTATCGATCCGGTCCATGCGCCGGTAGGCCTCGAACGCCAAGGCAAGCGTGAAGGCCAGAAGGCCAAAGCCGATCACGATCGCGGTCAGCACGAGCGCCTGGGGGAGGGCATTGCCGACTACGCCGACGGGCGTCTCCTCGCCATATGGGACGAGGGCCGGGGCCCCTTTGGTCATCCGACCCGAGGCAAAGATCGTCAGGTTTGCAGCATTCGAGAGCAGGATCAGACCAAAGAGAAAACGCATGAAATTCCGTGCGAGCATCAGGTAGACGGCTCCGGCCGTTAGCACACCGATCACGATTGCAGTAAGGGCTTCCATGATCAGGTCTCCTCCTCGAAAGCGTAGGTCAGCGACAGGATCCCCCCGAGGACGACGAGGTAGACCCCCACATCGAATATCAGAACTGAATTGATGGAAAAGGCGGCCGTCTCGTAGCTGTCGCCGCCCACCCAGTACCATTGCCCGGTAAACAGCGGATCGCCCATGAAGAATGACACCATTCCGGACAGGAGCGCGATTCCGAGCCCGATGGCCGCAATGGCTTCGGGGCTCATGCGCAGGGCCTGACGTGCCTCGGCCGGACCGCGGGCGAGCGAATAGACGATGAAGGACACTGCCCCGATCAGTCCACCGATGAACCCGCCGCCGGGCAGATGATGTCCCCGAAGCAACATGAAGAGCGAGAACACGAACAGCAGGGCGACAAGGATGCGTGCGGCCGCTGTGAAGATGATCGAATTCATTTGCGATCCTCCTTTGCCGCGCGCGCCTTCGCAAACCCCTTGAGCAGGGCGAAGGCACCAAGGGCTGCGATCATGACGACGGCGATCTCGCCGAACGTGTCAAGCGTCCGGAAATCCACGAGAATGACATTGACGATATTGCGCCCAAAGGCTTCGGTCCAACTGGCCGCCTCGAAGAAATCGGTCAGCCGGCGATCAAAGGGCGTGTCGACGACGAACAGGATAACGAGGGTCGTGACACTGCCGACAACGACAGCCAGCACACCATTTGCGAAGCTGTGGGTCTGCGCGCCCTTGGTGTCCAGCATCGGCATCTTGAGGAAGGCGAACGCGAGCAGCACCACGACGAGCAATTCCACCAGCAACTGTGTGATCGCCACATCGGGGGCGGAATACATGATGAAGATCAGCGCAACCCCGATCCCCACCACGCCCAGGGCAACCAGCGCCACGATGCGGGATGATGTCAGCACCACCAGCACGGCCCCCGCAGCGATCAGAAGCGCCACGCCCCATTCCATCAGGCTCAGCCCCGTGAAGCTCACCGAAAGCGCGCCCAGATCTCGCGCGAGGAAGGTGAACAGGACCGTTACAGCAAAGACAGCGAATGTCGCGAACATGTACTGGCGCAGCACGCCGGTCTGAATCACGCGGGTCTGGACCTTTGAAAAGGCCATGAACCTCTCGAGGAACACATCCCAACCTGCATCAAGATCGGGCGCGCGGGCCTCGATCCGCGCGAGGCGCTCGCGCAGCTGAAGGTGCTTTTGGTAAAGCAGAAACCCGACCGCGAAGGTGATCAGGCTTAGAAGCAAGGGCAGATTGAACCCAGCCCAGAGCTTCACCCGGCCGCCAGTGTCCGGCCTGCCCAGAACCGCGTCGACCGCAGGCTCGATGAGGTAATACGCGCCGATCCCTGGCAATAGGCCGAAGAGCAGCCCCAGCACGCCGAGCGTCACCGGTCCCAGAAGCATCGGCCATGGGCCTTCATGTGGCTCGCGCGGCAGATCTCCCTGCGGGCCGTAGAAGGGTTTGTAGGCCACGATGCCTGCAACGGCGAACATCAGTGCAAAGGCGATGAGCGCCATCGGCACGATGAAAAGCCACAGCCTCATTTCCAGCGCGCCGGCATAGGCGACTTCCTTGGCGATGAAGCCGAGGAACGGGGGAATGCCCGCCATCGCGAGGGCCGCCGCGGCCGCGGCCGCGCCTGTAATCGGCATGGTTTTCGACAGCCCCCCCAGGACACCCGCCTCGCGCGTACCAGTGGCGTGATCGACCACGCCAATCATCAGGAAGAGCCCCGCCTTGTAGAGCGAATGCACTAGCAGGAAGGTCATTGCTGCCGTGATCGCATAGCCGGTCGATCCCGCCAGGAACATTGTCAGCGTGCCCAGCGCCATGAGGGTCGTGTAGGCAAGCGTCTGTTTCAGGTCGGTCTGGCGCAGGGCCATGAACGAGGCGAAGACCGCCGTCACCGCGCCGAAGACCGACAGGGCCCAGATCCAGGCGTCGCTGCCCGACAGCGACGGGTGCATGCGCGCCAGTAGGTACACTCCTCCCTTCACCATGGTGGCCGAATGCAGATAGGCAGAAACTGGCGTCGGCGCGGCCATGGCGTTGGGCAGCCAGAAATGAAACGGCACCTGCGCGGATTTGGTAAAGGCGCCCAGCAGCACGAGGATCAGTATCAGCATGTAGAAGGGCTGCCCTTCGAGACTGCCGGCGGCGTTGATCTCGGACAGCTCGAACGTCCCTTGTGTGACCCCGATCATGATGAAGCCCGCCAGCAGCGCAAGCCCGCCTGCCGCAGTCAGAAGCAGCGCTTGCAACGCATTGCGGCGTGATTTCGGATCCGTGTGCGAAAAGCCGATCAGCAGGTATGACGTGAAGGTCGTCAGTTCCCAGAAGACAAACAGCGCAATTACATTATCCGCAAGCACCAGCCCCAGCATCGAGAGCATGAAGCTGAATAGGTAGAGCGCGAAGCGATTGTATTGCGGATGTCCTGCGAGATAGCGCGCGGCATAGAGCATGACCATCGCGCCGATCCCGGTGATGAGCAGCGCGAACATCAGGCTCAGCCCGTCGATCCAGAACGAGAGGTTCACATCGAGACTTGGGATCCACGGGATCACCCACCGCACTGGCTCGCCGGCGGCAACTGTCGGCAAATAGCGCAAGAAGAAAAGAAACAGCAGCGCCGTGATTGCGGTTGTGGCCATGCCGGCCGGGGTTTTCCAAGGGGCATTGGGGTCCGAATGTTCCGCCATGGGTCGGGTCGGGCTCCTGTCTGACTTCATCTCGAGATCGCGAGGGCCGAGGCGGCCGCTGACATAGGTACGGTTTTTTTCATCTTGCGCGGCGAATAACAATTCGATTCCTCAAGAATCGACCAATTTTTGCGCATTCTTGCGGACGGATGTCATGAACGAGGCATTCGCGCTGCACAGGAAGGGCGCTAGCGTCACCGTCTCGGGGTTCGCTCAGCGCTGTTTTCCAGAGGCTGCGACGATCGCAACCCTGATGAAAGCGCAGCCGCCGCGGCCGCGCAGCGCTCTGGAGCTGTGGATGGCTTGCACGCATGCAATAGCCTGCGCTACGCTTTCCGAGCAGCGGCTGCGCAAATCAGGCACGTTTTGTGAGCCTGCAAGACACGCCCGATATGCTGCCCGAGGACCAAAGATGCCACCACCGATGCCCGGAGTCGGGCCGCTCAATCTCATCACGGATATCGACGGGCTTCTGGTCGGGCAGGCGCATGACGAAATGCTGCGCAGCGGCGTCACCGTATTGACTGCGGATCAACCCTTCACCGCCGGGGTGCATGTCATGGGGGGCGCGCCCGGCACGCGCGAGACTGAGCTTCTGGCACCCGATAGGCTGGTCCAACAAGTTGACGCGCTCGTGCTCTCAGGTGGATCGGCTTTCGGGCTCGATGCGGCGGCGGGCGTGATGGACGGGTTGCGGGGGCAGGGGCGTGGGCTGCCCGTTGGCGATATCCGGGTACCGATCGTTCCTGCAGCGATCCTGTTCGATCTTGCGAACGGTGGGGCGAAGGACTGGCGCGTCTCACCCTATCCCGACCTCGGCCGCGCAGCACTTGAGGCGCGCGGCCGCGTGTTCGACCTCGGCAGTGCGGGTGCAGGGTTCGGCGCCACCACCGCGCGGCTGAAAGGGGGAATCGGCTCGGCGTCTTGGGTGACGGGCCACGGGGTCATGCTCGGCGCGCTTGTCGCTGTAAACCCTGTCGGTTGCGTCACCACGGGCGAGGGGCCGCAGTTCTGGGCAGCCCCGTTCGAGCAGGGGACAGAGTTCGGTGGACGTGGCGTGTCGAGCGCGCCGGTGCAGTTGCCAATGCTGACTAAGATCGACCGACAGGCGACCACTCTCGCGATCGTTGCAACTGATGCGACGCTCGATCAGGCGCAACTGACCCGGCTGGCGATCGCGGCGCATGGCGGGATCGCGCGCGCCATCCTGCCCTCGCACACGCCGTTTGATGGCGATCTAATCTTTGCGGTTTCGACCGGCAGCGGGGCGCCGGTTGACCAGATGAAGGCCGGCGAACTGGGCCACGCGGCCGCGTGCTGCCTGTCGCGCGCCGTCGCGCGTGCCGTGTTCGAAGCGCGCGCCCTGCCGGGCGATTTCTTGCCAAGTTGGGCGTCGCTCTATGCCTAAGCGTCGTGCCGCTCGGCGCGGCCCCTAGGTCGCAATGACGCCCGTGGTTCAGAGCTTTTCGGTCAGTTCCGGCACGATCGTGAAGAGATCGCCCACCAGCCCGTAATCGGCCACCTGAAAGATCGGCGCTTCTTCATCCTTGTTGATCGCTACGATGACCTTCGAATCCTTCATCCCGGCCAGATGCTGAATGGCCCCCGAAATCCCCACGGCGATATAGAGATCAGGTGCGACGACCTTGCCCGTCTGGCCGACTTGCCAGTCATTTGGCGCATAGCCTGAATCGACGGCGGCACGGCTGGCCCCGACTGCCGCACCGAGCTTGTCGGCAAGCCCCTCGATGAGCTTGAAGTCATCCTCGGAGCCGACACCGCGCCCGCCCGAGACCACCACCTTGGCCGAGGTCAGCTCTGGCCGGTCGGTCGCGGCGACCTTGTCCTCGACCCATTCCGAGAGCCCCGGATTTTCGGGCACTGTGATCGACTCGATTGGGGCTGGGGCACTTTCGCCGGATGCCTCGAAGGTCGAGGTGCGGATCGACACGACCTTGGTTTCGTCGGATGTCTTGACGGTCTGGATCGCGTTTCCGGCATAGATGGGACGCTCGAATGTTTGGGCGTCCACGATGCCCGAGACATCCGAGATCACCATCACGTCCAGAAGCGCGGCCACGCGGGGCAGAATGTTCTTTGCGTCAGTTGTCGCTGGTGCCAGGATATGGCTGTAAGCGCTGGCTAGGCCGACGATCAGCGCAGCCGTTGGCTCTGCAAGGCGATGGCCAAGAGAGGCATCTTCTGCGCAGAGCACTTTCGACACGCCGTCGATTGTTGCAGATGCCTCGGCCGCGGCCTTGGCCGAGCCGCCCGCACAGAGCAGCGTCACCTCGCCTAGTTGCTTCGCGGCCGTCACCGCTTTCGAGGTTGCGTCACGGTTGAGCGTGCCGTCCGTTACCTCTGCAAGAAGAAGAACCGCCATCAGATCACCCCCGCTTCATCCTTGAGTTTGCTCATCAACTCGTCGACCGAGCCCACTTTGATGCCGGCCGCGCGTGCCGGTGGTTCGGTCGTCTTCATGATGGTCAGCCGCGGTGAGACATCGACTCCATAATCGGCAGGTGTCTTCTCATCGAGCGGTTTCTTCTTCGCCTTCATGATATTGGGGAGCGAGGCATAGCGCGGCTCGTTCAGGCGCAGATCGACCGAGATTATTGCCGGCAGCTTGACCTTGATCGTCTGCAACCCGCCATCCACCTCGCGCGTGACACGGGCATGACCCTCCTCGACCGTAATTTCCGAGGCGAAGGTTGCCTGTGCCCAACCGGTCAGTGCTGCCAGCATCTGTCCAGTGGCGTTCATGTCATTGTCGATAGCCTGCTTGCCGCAGATCACGATCTCGGGGGCTTCCTCGTCGATCACGGCCTTGAGCAGTTTCGCGACTGCCAACGGCTCGATATCCGTGTGGACATCGTCCGCTGCGAGGATCAGGATCGCGCGATCTGCCCCCATCGCGAGGGCAGTGCGCAGCGTCTCTTGTGCCTGCTTGACCCCGATCGACACGGCCACGATTTCGCTCACGACGCCTGCTTCCTTCATGCGGATAGATTCCTCGACCGCGATCTCGTCAAACGGGTTCATCGACATTTTCACATTTGCCAGATCGACCCCGCTGCCATCCGCCTTTACGCGAACCTTGACATTGTAATCGATCACACGCTTGACCGGCACGAGAACCTTCATCTGTGTCTCCCTAGTAAACCTGAGCGCCGTTTTAGCGCCAGCGCGGCCCTCAAGACAGTGTAAAACCGACGTCTGCGCCACCGAGACGCTGCGTTCCGGGCGGTTTGGGCGCTAACGGTTCTTTCCAGGCACCCACAGGATGTCGGCGCGCCCCTCGTCATTCGCCACACGGCCCGCAACAAAGAACCAGTCCGACAGCCGATTGAGGTATTTCAGCGCCGATTCGTTGATTGATTCGACAGTCGCCAGCGCAATCGACTCGCGCTCTGCGCGCCGCGCGACGGTCCGGCAAAGATGCAGATGCGCGGCGAGCGCAGAGCCGCCCGGCAGGATGAAGCTGCGCAAGGGCTCGAGCTTTGCGTTCAATGCATCGATCTCGCTTTCGAGCCGCTCGGTCTGCGCGGGGATCATGCGCAGGGGCGGGTACTCGGCCTCGGCATCGCGCTCCATGTCCGGACGGCAGAGATCCGCCCCCAGATCGAACAGGTCGTTCTGGATACGGGCCATCGCCTCGGCGAGATCACCCTCGGCATGCAGCCGTGCGAGCCCCATCACGGAGTTCAATTCATCCACTGTGCCGTAGGCTGTGACCCGTTGGGAATGCTTGGCCACGCGCGTGCCGTTGCCAAGGGCGGTTTCGCCCGCATCGCCGGTGCGCGTGTAAATCTTGTTGAGAACCACCATGGCTCAGGCTCCTCTGCCGCGGAAATAGACGAAAATCATTATCAGCACCACTGCGCCGAACTGGGCATAGATCCGCCAGCGCATCATGCGATTGCCATGCTTGCGATTGAAATCGCCGCCGCGCGCGAAGCCACCGATGCCGACGGCCAGCACCACGAGCACGACCAGCGACGCAGCGGCGGCAAGCAGAAAGAGCGGGTCGGACAACATCGGGGTGACTCCTTTGGTGACAGCGCAGGGTTACCCGCAACTTAACCCCCTGCGCGGTGAATTCGAGCCGAAATCGCAAGCGCTCAGTTTTTCGACAGAACCCAGTCCAGCATTGCGCCGGGCAGACCCCGCCGGGCAAGGCCCACGAGATGTGTGGCAGTAGTCACTGGATAGCGCGCCCGCGGGCGGCGCGACTCGAGCGCATGGACCAGTTTACGCGTCACGGCCTTGGGCGGCAATTCGAACAGATCCGGTCCCTTCGGCTCGTAGAGTCGCGCCAGAAGCTCGTCGCGATAGAGCGCGGCGTGAGGACTGGACTCCCAGTCGATCCAGCGCTCGAAATGCGGGATGGTGTTCTGACGAAAGCGGGTTGTGATCGGCCCGGGTTCGATCAGGCTGACATGGATATTGCTGTCACGCAATTCCAGCCGCAATGTGTCGGTCAAGCCTTCAAGCGCGAATTTTGTCGCGACATAGGCCCCGCGCCAGCGCAGCGCCGCAAGCCCCAGCACTGACGAATTCTGAACGATTCGCCCATGTCCCTGCGCGCGCATGATGGGCAGGATCTGACATGTCAGCTCATGCCAGCCAAACAGATTTGTCTCGAAGATCGCACGCAACGCCTCGGTTGGTACATCCTCGACGGCGCCCGGGATGGCATAGGCGCCGTTATTGAACAGCGCATCGATCCGACCTTCACTGCGGGCTTGTGCCTCGGCGAGCGCGGATGTGATCGAGGCCGGATCATCAAGATCAAGCCGGAAGCTGGCCAGCCCTTCATCGAGCAAGCGCACACAATCCTCGTGCTTGCGACATGTCGCAAAGACGCGCCATCCGCGGTCCTTGAGATAATGGGCTGCGTGATGTCCGATCCCTGAGGAACAGCCAGTGATCAGAATGGTGCGCATATCATCAGATCGCCAGCCCTGCCTGGGGCACTCACAGCTGACCCTTTTCCCAGATCTCGCGCTTGCGGTAGATGGTCGAGGGGGCAATGTCCAGTTCACGCGCGGCCCGGGGAACCGATCCGCTGTGCCGGGCAACAGCGGCCTTTATGACGATCTCTTCGATCTGGGCCATGGTGCGCCCTTCGAGCGACGCGGCAGCGCCCAATGCACACGCGCCTTCGCTGGCCTCCATCTGAAGCTCTGATGGCAACATGTTCACGCCAACCTCCGGGCCGTCATGCAGGACGATCGCGTGGCGCAGCGCGTTGATCATCTCGCGCAGATTTCCTGGCCAGCGGTAATCACTCAGTACGGATAGGGCAGCGGGCGAGATGCGGTCGAAAAGCTTGCCTTCTTCCGCACCGATGCGCCGGATATACTCCAGGGCGAGCAATTCGATGTCCGTGTCCCGGTCGCGCAACGGCGGCAATGTCATCGGAAGCACGAGCAGGCGATAATAGAGATCCTCCACGAAACGCCCGTCGCGCATCGCTTCGACCGGATCACGGCTTGCCGCGCAAACCACACGCACATCGACCCGCTTTGGCTTGGAGTCCTTGTGCCAGTTGAGTGCGCCGCGCTGAAGAAACCGCAGGAAGCGCGCTTGCAATTCCGGGCGCATGTCCTGCGGGTTTTTCAGAAAGAGCATTCCGCCATCGGCGCGGGCGATTGCCCCTTCGGCCTCGCGCGGCGGCTGGTTCTCGTCGAACTGCGGGCCGAAGAGCTCTTCCTCGAGCAGGTCCGGCGCGATGGCCGCGCAATTCACCGACACGAAGGGCCCCTGCGCCCGAGCAGACTGGCGGTGAATGGCGCGCGCGCAACTGGTCTTGCCTGAGCCGCTTTCCCCGATAATGAATACCGGCGCCATGGAACGTGCGATCGCGCTGATCTTGTCCATGACCTCGCGCATCGCGGGGGACTGGCCCAGGAAAACAGGCTCGACAGGGTCGCTTTCGGGTGCATTGTTCGGCGGCAGTACCTGCTCGGCACTGCGCAGATCGGCCATGGCCTTGCTAACGGCACCGACCAGCCGGAGATCACCGAGCGGCTTGACGAGAAAATCATGCGCGCCGTTGCGCGTTGCATCGACCGCGTTAGGGACCGTGCCATCGGCCGTGATGACGATCACGCGCGTCGCGGGCTGCAGCATCAGGATCTCGCGCATCAGGCTGACCCCGTCAGTGTCGGGCAGGTTCAGGTCGACAAGCACCAGCTTGGGCCAATGTGTCCGGAAAGCCTCTAGCGCGAGCTTTCCGTTTTCGACGCAGATCACAGGAAACCCGGCGCGCCGCAGCACCGTGCGGTAGAGGAGTTGTTGCGAAGGGGCATCCTCGACAATCAGCACAGGCTGTTTCAAGGATTGCGGGTTCGCGGTTTTCATCCGTGCCCCCTTGCAAGTGCAAGGTCGGGGACGCTGCACAGGGCGCATGTCAAGAGCCGTGCAGTGTTACACTGAAAGGGCAGTTGCATGGGCGCTGTGACCACCTTTGCCAGATCCGGGCCGAGCGCATGCCGCCCCTAAACAGGTGTAAGGAGCAGCACACAGACAACCCTAAGCGGATCAGGTTGAAAAACTCAACCTATTTTCAGCGCAAAATCCTTTCGATGAGTTTAATCAACGCTGGCCGAAACACATGCCGTAAGGTCAACTCTTTGGATAGCCGAGCCCGGTCAGTGCTTCGCCGATTTCTTCTAGGATCACTGGATCATCGATCGTTGCTGGCACCTTGTAGCTTTTCCCGTCAGCTATGTTTGCCATGGTCGCGCGCAGGATCTTGCCTGATCGCGTCTTGGGCAGCCGGTCGACGACCAAGGCGAGCTTGAATGCCGCCACGGGCCCGATCTGGTCCCGCACGCGCCTGACGCATTCCGCCACGACCTCCTTCGGGTCGCGATCGCTGCCCGAGTTGAGGCAGAGGAATCCCATTGGCAGCTGACCCTTCAACTCATCCGCAACCCCGATGACGGCGCATTCGGCGACATCCGGATGACCTGCCAACACTTCTTCCATCGCGCCTGTTGACAGGCGGTGACCTGCGACGTTGATGACATCATCCGTGCGCGCCATGATGTAGACATAGCCGTCCTCGTCGATGTAGCCCGCGTCCCCGGTCGCGTAATATCCGGGGAACTGCTCGAGATAGCTTTTCCGAAATCGCGCCTCGGCATTCCAGAGCCCCGGCAGCGTGCCCGGCGGCAAGGGCAGCTTCAGCGTGATCGCACCAAGCTGTCCTGCCGGCACCGGATGGCCGCCCTCATCGAGCACCTTGATGTCATAGCCCGGCATGGCCACGGCCGGAGAGCCGAGCTTGACGGGCTGCGGCTCATACCCCATCGGGTTGGCCGCAATGGCCCAGCCAGTTTCGGTCTGCCACCAATGGTCGACCACTGGAACCTTCAATTGCTCCTGCGCCCAGATGATCGTGTCGGTATCGGCGCGCTCACCGGCGAGATAGACGGTCTTGAGGCAGCTGAGATCATATTCGGGGACGAACTCGCCTTTCGGGTCTTCGCGTTTCACAGCGCGGAATGCAGTTGGCGCGGTAAAAAAGCTCTTGACCTTGTGCTCGGAGATCACTCGCCAGAAGGTGCCCGCATCCGGGGTGCCGACAGGCTTGCCTTCGAAGACGATCGTGGTGTTGCCGGCGATCAGCGGCGCGTAGCAGATATAGCTGTGCCCGACGACCCAGCCGACATCTGACGCCGCCCAGAAGACATCACCCGGATCGACATCATAGATGTTCTTCATCGACCATTGCAGCGCCACCAGATGCCCGCCCGTGTGCCGGATCACACCCTTGGGCTGCCCCGTCGTGCCCGATGTGTATAGCACATAGGCCGGATGTGTGCCCTCGACAGGCACACACTCGGCCGGTGTCGCGCCGTCGATGAAATCTGACCAGGCATGGTCGCGCCCGGTCATCAGGTCAGCGGCGAGCGCCTCGCGCTGCAGGATCACGCAGAATTCGGGCTTGTGGGTCGCCTCGGCGAGCGCGCCATCGAGAAGCGGCTTGTAGGCCACGACGCGCCCTGGCTCGATGCCGCAGGATCCCGCGATGACGCATTTCGGCTGGGCATCGTCGATCCGCACTGCCAGTTCATGCGCGGCAAAGCCACCGAAGACAACCGAGTGGATCGCCCCCAGCCGCCCGCAGGCCAGCATTGCCATCAGGGCTTCCGGCACCATCGGCATGTAGATGATGACGCGGTCGCCCTTGCCCACGCCCTTTGCCGCCAGCGCACCAGCGAAGATTGCCACCTGATCGCGCATCTCGGCAAAGGTCAGCCTGGTGATGCTGTTGGTCACCGGGCTGTCATGGATGACCGCCACCTGATCTCCGCGCCCCGCCTCGACATGTCGGTCCAGCGCATTCCAGCAGGTATTGACGAGCCCATCCCGAAACCACTCGTAGAGCGGTGCCTTGTCGTCGAAGAGCGCTTTTGATGGTGCGCGCACCCAGTCGATGGCTTGTGCCTGCGCCATCCAGAATCCATCAGGGTCGGTGATCGACTGTTTGTGCAGATCGGCGTAGCGCATCGTGCGTCTCCTCCTTCGAGCGTGGCTGAGGCAGAGGGATAAACGAGGGGTGTCCCGGCTGGCAATGGCTGTTACCGGAAACAACGCTCCTCGGTCCCGTCGAGTTTGCAGATTTTGCCATAAAAATTTGCAAACCTGAAAATCTAGCAAATCGCATGTCAGGGCGCGGCCCGGTTTGCAAATCGAACACGGGCGCGTTCATCCGTATTGCGCAACGGGTGTCCCTGCCAGAGCCGACATGTTCAGCAATCCCCGCGCCGTGATGGACGGGGTCACGATATGCGCCGTATTGCCCATTCCCATCAGTATCGGCCCTACCTCCAACGCTCCGCCACGAACCTTGAGCACATTGCGCACGCCGCTCGCGGCATCGGTATTCGCGAAGATCAGAACATTTGCGGGCTCGTTGAACCGCGCATTCGGAAAGAGCCGCGCCCGCAGATCTTGGTCAAGGGCCGAGTCGACATGCATCTCGCCCTCATAGTCGAAATCGAGATCCATAGAATCGAGCAGATCCAGCGCGGCGCGCATCACGCGGCCAGATGGGGTGTCGAGATTTCCGAACTGGCTGTGGGAACACAAGGCGATCTTTGGCGCGAGCCCGAAGCGGCGCACATGTCGGGCGGCGCCGATCGTTGTCTCGACAATCTGTTCTGGCGTCGGATTGGGGTGCACTTGCGTATCGGCGATGAACAGGTTGCCTTCCTGCTGAATGAGCAGCGATAGCGCGCCCACCGGGTGGCGCTTCTTGTCGCCAAGGATCTGGGTGACATAATTCAGGTGCCAAAGAAACTGCCCGAAAGTGCCGCAGATTAGGCTGTCTGCCTCGCCCCGGTGCACCATGATCGCAGCGATGGCGGTCGAGTTGGTGCGCATGATCGCGCGCGCCAGATCGGGGGTGACGCCGCGCCGCTCGACCAGCGCGTGGTAGCTCTGCCAGTATTCGCGGTATCGCGGATCGTCTTGCGGGTTAACTAGTTCGAACTCATGGCCCCGCCGGATCGAGAGGCCCGCGCGCTCCAGCCGCATGTCGACCACCTCGGGCCGTCCGATCAGGATCGGCACCTCCACGGTTTCCTCCAGCATGGCAGAGGCCGCGCGCAGGACGCGCTCATCCTCGCCTTCGGCAAAGACGATGCGCCGGGAAGTCTGGCGCGCAACCTCGAAGACAGGGCGCATGATCATCGCAGAGCGGAAGACCGAGGCATCGAGCTCTCGCTTGTAGGCCGTGATGTCGGACAAGGGACGGCGCGCAACACCGGAGTCCATCGCGGCTTGCGCGACCGCGCTTGCCACAACCCCCATCAGGCGCGGATCGAACGGCTTGGGGATCAGATAGTCAGGCCCAAAGCTCAACTGCTCGCCCTTGTAGGCCGCGGCAGCCTCGGCGCTGGTCGTCGCGCGGGCGAGGGCGGCGATCCCTTCGACGCAACCGATCTGCATGGCGTCGTTGATCTCGGTCGCCCCGACATCCAGGGCGCCGCGAAAGATGAAAGGAAAGCACAGGACATTGTTGACCTGATTTGGAAAATCGGACCTCCCGGTGGCGATCAGCGCATCCGGGGCCACTTCCCGGGCGAGATCGGGCATGATCTCGGGGGTCGGGTTGGCGAGCGCGAAGATGATCGGCCGCTGCCGCATCTTCGCGACATCCTCGGGCTTGAGCACATTCGGCCCCGAGAGCCCGAGAAACATGTCCGCCCCGGCGATCACTTCCGAAAGCGTCCGCATGTCGCTGTCTTGCGCGAACTCGGCCTTCTGCGGGGTCATGTCGACCTCGCGTCCGCGATGCACAAGGCCGTGTATGTCGCACAGCCAGATATTCTCGCGCCGCACCCCGAGCTTCATGAGCATGTTGAGACAGGCAATCCCTGCAGCGCCGCCCCCGGTGCTCACGATCTTGATATCCTCGAAGGTCTTGCCGGCCACGCGCAGGGCGTTGGTTGCCGCGGCGCCCACCACGATTGCGGTGCCATGCTGGTCGTCATGAAAGACCGGGATCCCCATTCGTTCGCGGCAGATCCTCTCGACAATGAAACAATCGGGGGCCTTGATGTCTTCGAGGTTGATCGCGCCGAAGGTCGGCTCCAGTGCGCAGACGATCTCGGCGAGCTTCTCGGGGTCGGATTCGTTCACCTCGATATCGAAACAGTCGATATTGGCGAATTTCTTGAAGAGGACCGCCTTGCCCTCCATCACGGGTTTCGAGGCGAGCGGGCCGATATTGCCAAGCCCCAGCACAGCCGTGCCATTGGTGATGACGGCCACGAGATTGCCGCGCGTCGTGTAGCGGGCGGCATCCTCCGGACGGGCCTCGATTTCGAGGCAGGCCTCTGCTACGCCGGGCGAGTAGGCGCGCGCAAGATCTGCCCCGTTGGCGAGCGGCTTGGTTGGACGGACCTCGAGTTTTCCCGGACGCGGATACTCGTGATAAAGCAGCGCCGGGTGGCGGTTCTCATCGGCTGGCAGATCGACCATGTGTCCCCCCTCTGGATCTTATCATTTGATATTGAACTATTTGGCCGCAGGGGCAAGCCTCGGTTTCCGCGCAGGAGTCACGGCTTTTGCCGCAAATCGTATGGCAACAGCTTGCATTGACATGCCGTCGCGCGCACACTCCCCCAATGGACCGGAGGCCTAAATGAGCTTGATCGACACCGCCCGCGCGGCGCGGGATAACGCCTATGCGCGCTATTCGAAATTCCGTGTTGGTGCCGCGCTGCGCACATCGTCGGGGGCCGTGTTTGCAGGGTGCAATGTCGAAAATGCTGCCTATCCCGAGGGCACTTGTGCCGAAGCCGGGGCCATCGCGGCCATGGTCCTCGCGGGTGAGCGGGACATCGCAGAGCTGGTGGTGATTGCAGACAGTGTCGCGCCCGTGCCGCCCTGTGGTGGGTGCCGCCAGAAGATCGCTGAATTCGCAAAGCCCGATGTGACAGTGACGATGCTGGGGTGCGAGGGCGCGCAGGTTCACATGAGCGTGGCCGACCTCCTGCCGGGTGCCTTCCGCGCCGGTCATCTGGGCGGGGGGTAATGACGCGCGCGTTTCTGATTGTGCTCGATTCGGTCGGCTGTGGCGGCGCGCCGGATGCGGCTGAGTATGGCGATGTGGGCGCGAACACGCTGGCGCATATCGCGCAGGCATGCGCGGCGGGCAGGGCCGACGAGGGGCGCCGCGGCGCATTGCGGCTGCCGGTCCTGGACAATCTGGGGCTTGGTGCGGCGATCCGGCTTGCCTCAGGCGCTGCGACACCGGGCCTCGACGCGCCGCCGCGTGGTCTCTGGGGCGCTGCAACCGAAACGTCCCGAGGCAAGGACACGCCCTCGGGGCATTGGGAACTTGCGGGCGTGCCGGTGCCGTGGGACTGGACCTATTTCCCGGTGCAGGTGCCCTGTTTCCCGGATACGCTCACCCAGCTTATCACGACTTTTGCGGGCACGGAGGGTTTGCTCGGGAACCGCCATGCGGCCGGGATCGCGCTGGTCGAGGAACTGGGCGCGGAGCATCTGCGCACTGGCTGGCCGATCTGCTACACCTCTGCGGACTCGGTCTTGCAGATTGCCGCGCATGAGGATGCGTTCGGGCTGGAGCGTCTCTGCAAGCTCTGTGCGGACCTTGCCCCGCATTTGCACGCGATGCGTGTCGGGCGGGTGATCGCGCGGCCCTTTCTGGGTGATGCGACAACCGGGTTCCGCCGGTCAGGCAATCGTCGGGACTATGCCATGGTGCCGCCAGAGCCAACCTTGTGCGATTGGGTGCAGGGCTCTGGCAGGCAGGTGCACGCGCTGGGCAAGATAAATGACATCTTCTCTGGCCGCGGGATCGATCATGTCTACAAGGGGGCGGATGATGCCGCACTCTGTGCTCATCTCCTGCGCCTGTTCGATGACGCCCCGCCGGGCGCGTTCGTCTTCTGCAATCTGGTCGAATTCGACACGCTCTATGGTCATCCACGCGATGTCGCCGGATATGCCCGCGCGCTGGAGCGCTTCGACAAGGTAGCCGAAGCGGCGCTTGCAAGACTGCGTGACGGGGATCTGCTGGTGATCACGGCCGATCATGGCAATGATCCCACCGCGCCTGGCAGCGACCACACGCGCGAGCGCGTGCCTGTCCTCGTCGAAGGCGCGACCCCGGGCGAGATCGGCCTTTGCGCGTTTTCCGATGTCGGCGCGAGCATTGCGGCACATCTGGGCGTGCCCTCACACGGCCCCGGGCGGAGCTTCCTGTCGTGATGGATTTCCGGAAGATACCGAAGGTCGAATTGCACCTGCATCTCGAAGGGGCCGCCCCGCCGAGCTTCATCCGCGCGCTTGCTGCGCGAAAACACATCGACCTGTCGGGTATCTTCGCCCCGAATGGCGGCTACTCCTTCCGTGATTTCAAGGATTTCCTGCGGGTTTATGAAGCGGCCTGCACAGTGCTCACCAACCCGCAGGATTTTCACGACCTGACGCTTGCAGTGCTTGAGAACTCAGCCGCGCAAGGTGTTGTCTATACCGAGGCATTTCTATCGCCCGATTTCTGTGGAGGGGGCGATCTGGCGGCTTGGCGCGACTTCCTTGCTGCGATCGAAGCCGCCGCGATGCGCGCCGAAACCGAGATGGGGATCACCATGCGCGGCTGCGTCACGGCGATCCGGCATTTCGGCCCTGAGCAATCACGCCGGATCATGCGCTGTGCTCAGGAAACCGCGGGCGCCTTTATCGAGGGTTTCGGGATCGCGGGAGATGAAAAAATATTTCACTTCAAGGATTTCGCGTATAGTTTTGATGCCGCGCGCGAAGCTTGTCTGGGGCTCACTGCGCATGCCGGCGAATGGGGTGGCGCGCAATCGGTGCGCGATGCGCTCGAATACCTTCATGTCACGCGCCTTGGGCATGGTGTGCGGGCGATCGAGGATCCTGCGCTGGTAGAGGCACTTGTTGCACGTGGGACCGTGCTCGAGGTTTGCCCCGGCTCCAATCTGGCGCTGGGTCTCTATCCCTCATGGCAGACGCATCCGATCGACGCGCTGCGCCGTGCCGGTGTAAAGATCACGGTTTCGACCGATGATCCCCCTTTCTTTGAAACAAGTATGAGTAAGGAATATCAATCTCTTGCAGATCACTTTGAATGGGATGCATCAATGTTCGACATGCTCAACCGTACGGCCCTTGATGCCGCATTCTGTTCGGATACGACACGCGCAGCGCTTGCCAAACGACTGGAGGTTGCATGACCCATCCGCAGCTTACCATCGTAGATCACCCTCTGGTGCAGCATAAGCTGTCGCTCATGCGCGACATTGCCACACCGGGGCCCGATTTCCGTCGGCTCTTGCGCGAGATCAGCCTGCTTCTTGCCTATGAGGCCACGCGCCACCTTCCCCTGACCCGGCGCACCATCACCACGCCGCTGACCGACATGCAGGCGCCGATGCTCGATGGTCCGGATCCCGTGGTCGTCTCGATCCTGCGTGCGGGGAACGGTCTCCTCGATGGGGTGCTCGATGTAATCCCGACTGCCAAGGTTGGGTTCATCGGGCTTTATCGTGACGAAGCCACGCTCAAGCCCGTGCAATATTACTGCAAACTGCCGCCCGACCTGACCGGGCGTCTGGTCATCGCGGTCGACCCGATGTTGGCGACGGGCAATTCAGCGGCCGCAGCGGTCCAGTTGATCAAGGATGCGGGGGCAACTGATGTCTGTCTCATCTGCCTGCTTGCCGCGCCGGAAGGGGTTAAATGTCTTGCGCAGGCGCATCCGGATGTCCGGATCGTGACGGCATCGCTCGACAGTCATCTCAACGAAAAAGGCTATATCGTTCCGGGACTCGGCGATGCCGGGGACCGGATTTTCAGCACGGTTTGACCATGTCCTCGCCGCATTCGTGATCTATCCGTGCCGGATGTCAGAGTGCTTGCAACGAGGGTCCTGATGGTGCGACTTGGCCATGCCGCGTTGGTTCTGTTCCTGTATCTGCCGGCGGCCGCGCTGTCGCAGGGCAGTGGCAAGATGCCGTCAGAAGCCCCGCCAGAGGGGTTCTCCGGCCTTGAATACTTTGACAGCAGCGGCTGCAGTTTCATGCGCGCACGGATCGCGGCCGAGGTGATCTGGGTGCCGCGTTACGGGCCCGATCGCCAACAGATCTGTCACGTGGCGGCACGCATGAAGACCGAGGTCAGCGAGACTGCAGCGCCCGCGATCGTCCTGCGACCGGTTTTGCGCCCCGACGGAGGGGATGCATCAAGCGATCCTGCAGCTGATTTGGTCGCGCAAGGTGCTGCCGCCGGGGACGATCAGCCCGCGGAAACAATGGCCGGCGATGCGGGCGCCATCGACATGGTCGCACCCGATGAAGGGCCGATCGAGGCGCCGCCCGCGACGGGCCCGACCGTTCAGGTGGCGAGTTTCTTGCAGGCCGCCAATGCTGAACGGTTGCGCGCGCAACTCAATGCCTCGGGGCTTCCCGCGACGGTTGGCCGGTGGCGCAACTTCGTGGTCGTCTCGGCCGGGCCCTTTCATGGCAAG